>NZ_JAAHGT010000416.1 GCF_010672385.1 Okeania sp. SIO2F4 | reverse complement strand
TCCTGTCAAGTCTTTTAATTACACTTATTATTCGTAACATTTTTTTTCACGCTTGGTATAATAGCTGAATTCTTACAAATAAGGAATAAGTAATCAGGAATAATGTCAATTTTAAGTTCAATTAAGATTGACAATAAACAATTAAAAAAATTAGATCAACATTGCAGTTTTATGACATAATAAAAAGCTCAGACAAAAGATTCATTTGTTACTTGTTATAGTAGTTTATTTAGGGCTTACTGAATAAGTTTGAAACCTTAGTTTATCAAAATATTGAGAACAATTATTGATTTATAGCAGTCGAAGCAAAGGTTAGAACATTTAGAAATCCTGAAACCCTTTAATAGTCTCCTGTTCCCAGTTAAGTGTTCCCAGTTAAGTGTTCCCGATTCAAGTAGCGCTATATAAAATAGACATAGGCGTGATAATCAAAAATTAAATCAATCCCATACGTATAAACCATCAATTATTTCCCTCTACTCCCTACTCCCTACTCCCTACTCCCTCTTTTCCACCAGAGGTCTAATATAAGTTAAGAACTGAACCCTTCAAAACTAATCCACAAGTTGAACTTTTATGGTGAAAAGTTTCACTTAACTTAAACCTCAAAAACACTTTTGCCTGTTCCTTTAAGGAACCAAAAACTTTTTCAGCAGACCCTATTTAAACTTAATATTTTGGGAGATATTCAGTCAATAAGTCTCATAAAAAAACATTAAATTAAATCTCCCACCTAATATCATGTCTGCTTAATTAGTTATAAAAAAACTTTCTCCTCCTTTTCCTCCTCTGCTCCCTCCTGACTCCTAACTATAGATTTTCAAACACAGCAAACATAGGCAAATACATAGACATCAAAATCGAACCAACCATCCCACCAATAAGCACAATCATTAGTGGTTCCAACATACTCGACAGAGACTTCACAGCTTCCTCAACCTCAGTCTCATAAAAAGCTCCCACCTTCATTAACATCCCATCCAATTCACCAGTTTCCTCACCAATAGCCATCATTTGAATCGCCAGAGAAGGGAAAACATTCTTTTCCTGTAAAGCCAAACTAATCATTCCCCCACTTTGAATCTCCTGCCTTGCATATTCAATAGACTGAGCGATCGCCTCATTCCCCGCCACATTTCGTACAATTTCTAGAGCTTTTAACATTGGCACACCAGAACGAGTCAAAGTACCAAAAATCATACAAAAACGAGCTACCGCTGACTTCTCAAGAATATCCCCAAAAATAGGAAGTTTCAGAAAAATTTTGTCAAAAAACAGCCTACCTTGGTCTGTTTTATAAGCCGTTGAATAGGCAATATAAATAGCAATAATTACTCCTATTGTTGTTGCTTGGGGAATAGGAGGCCAAGTCCTACAAAACTCACTTATACTTAACATAAACACAGTAAAAGCTGGCAGCTCCGTACCAATTTGCTCAAAAATACCAGCAAAAGTTGGTAACAGAAAAGTCGTCATGCCAAAAAACACTGCCAGAGCAATAAACATAACAGTTTTTGGATAAGACATAGCCGAATTAATTTCACTTATTGTCTTAGCATTTTTCTCTAACATAACTGCCAAACGTTCCAGCACTTCATCAAGTACACCACCCACCTCTCCAGCAGCTACCATACTCAAAAATAATTGATCAAAAATCGCAGGATGTTTTCTCATTGCCTCCGACAACTCTGTTCCTTCTTCAACCTCAGCACTAATCATTTTCATCGCATATTTAATCTTGGCATTAGAAGTTTGGTCTTTTAAAACTTTAAGACACCTAACCATCGGCACACCAGCATTAAACATTGCAGCAAACTGACGGGAAAAAATAGATAAATCTTTCACCGTCACCGATGCTAGGGCAACATTTATTTGTTCTTCTATTATCTCTAACCGTTTTTCTAAGCTACTTTGAGGTTTTTTATTAGCTATATTACCAGCCATTTTATTCCTTCCTTATATTATTTATAGGACTTACGCAGAGACCATGTATGTAGTGTCAAAAACTCAATCGCTACAGTTTTTGCACTCTATATATAGTACCCCTGCGTAAGTCCTGATTTATTTAAAATTAGGGAGTAGGGAATAGGGAATAGGGAGTAGGGAGTAGGGAGTAGGGGAGCTTAAAGGGGTAAGTTTGTAACAAAGGGATGAGCGATAGAACGACCTTCCGCGCTCCGCGACCCCTGTTATTCAGTATTAAAATCTAAAAAAAACGTGCTTTTTTATACCCAAAACTTCCCCCTCTTCCCACACTTTTTTTACATCAAATCTAAAAAACTTACCCTTGTAAGGAGTAGGGGAGTAGGGAGTAAACACCAAATATTTAGCCCGTTGTAGTCATACCAAGAATCTAACTTCTGACTTTAGCTATAAATCTCTCATGCCAGAAAACTATAGAACCCATTTGGTATCAATACTCATGATTAAATTTTTGAGTTAGGAGTCGTCGGTAGAAAGAAGCAATAATTGAAAAATACTCCAATACACCCCATCTCTCGATATACCAAAATTTGCACAAACAGGTGGTTATAGAAACAGGACTTACCCAAATCTACTATATATAGAGTTAAAAAACTATAACGTTATAGTTTTTAACGCTATATCTGTTGTCTCTGCGTAAGTCCTAAGAAAATGAAACAGCCATTCCCACTCCCCCGCTCCCCTACTCCCTCACTCCCCACTAACGAGCCTTAGCCTTAGCCTTAGTTTCCTTAGGCTCTGGACCAATTAAAGCTTCCAATTCATCCGGTTTAACTGCCTTAGCCATAACATTCGCCCAAGTAGCCTTTCCTTCCTTATATAACTTAGCCAGAGCCATTTCCATAGTCTGCATTCCCAACTTAGCTCCCATTTGAATTTGAGAATAAAGTTGAGAATTTTTCGACTCTCGAATCAAGTTAGCGATCGCCGGAGTATTAATCAAAATTTCCTGAGCAGCACAGCGACCGCCACCAATTTTCTTCACCAAGTTTTGGCTACAAATACAAACAATAGAGTTAGCCAACTGTGACCTAATTTGAGGTTGTTGTTCTGGTGGGAAAACATCCAACATCCGGTCTACTGTACCAGGAGCAGAATTAGTATGCAAAGTCCCAAATACCAAGTGACCTGTTTCTGCTGCACTAGAAGCCAAAGAAATAGTTTCTAAATCCCTCATTTCCCCAACTAGAATAATATCTGGGTCTTGACGAAGTGCTCCTTTGAGAGCATTAGAAAAACTTTTAGTATCTTCTCCTTTTTGCCGTTGGTGAAACAAACTTTTCTCATTAGGAAATACATATTCAATGGGGTCTTCCACAGTCAGAATATGTTCACAGCGGGTACGATTAATTAAATCTAGCAAAGCCGCCATAGTAGTTGTTTTTCCAGAACCAGTTTGCCCAGTCACCAGAAACAGTCCTCTAGGTCGCTCAGTCAACTCCCGTAAAATCATTGGCACCCCAAGCTTATCAGCATTAGGAATTTGGGAAGCCAACGCCCGCATACAAGCTGCCCAACTACCCCGTTCCCGATAAACATTCAGACGGAAACGAGCCAACCCCTTTACCCCATAAGCACTGTCAAGCTCCCAGTTTTGCTCCAAATTCTTACGCTGCATATTATTCAGCATCTGGAAAATCAGATTTTGTACTTCTAAAGGCTCTAGATTTTCCCCAAACTGAGGTTGAGCAGTCAACTGTCCACTAATACGGAAGAAAATAGGTGCTCTGGCTTGAATATGAACATCAGATCCCCCTTGTTCGACCAGAGACTCTAAAACATCCTCAATCATAAAAGACATAAATTCAATCTCCCTTTTATAGTTATCCGCTATCAGTTATCCGTTATCAGTCACCAACTATTTTGTCAAACTGGTATTCAGTGCTTGGAAAATAATTTTTGACTTTTAGTGTTAAGTGTCTACTGATAACAAATCTTTCTCAACCTCACCCCCTCTTACAAGAGTAAGTTTTTAACAAAGGGGTGAGTGATAAAACTACGTTTCGCTTTGCGAGCGCTTTTATTCAGTATAAAACCTCAAAAAAAATCTGTTTTTCTATACAAAAAATAGCTGATTTCTGCTCCCACACTTCCCACCCTACCCACACCCAAGGGAATAATTCTAAAAAACATACCCTTGTAAGGACTCTCCACTCCTACTCAAAGCGAGGTGTCATACAATAAGGACAATCTACCCACTCTGGTTGCAACTCAGCATTACAAGACCTACATATTAGGTTTTGTCTAGCCTGGCGTTTCATTTCCGCCTCCAAACCAGAATCGGTAAATGTTACCCGTTCCACCTCCTCAAAAGTTGTATGACCTTCTCGTACCAAGTTCAAGCTATACTGCAATAGAGGTATCATCCCATCTTCTACTGCAGCTTCCTTAATTTGTTCCGTTGGTGCCCTTTGAGTAATTAAAGTTTGTAACCGCTCCGTAATTTTCATAAACTCATAAACACCCACACGACCTTTATAACCGAGACCATTACACTTGCGACATAACTCTCCCCTTTCTGCTAAACTTTCCCGTTCCTCGACTGGTATAGTATTTGCTCTATAGTATGTAAACTCTTCTTCTTGAGCAGGAACCATACCATAACGACGAAACTCATCAGGTTCAGGCTTATATTCTATTCGACATTGATTGCAAACCCGACGCATCAAACGTTGCGCCACCACACCTAACAAAGCTGCTGAAACCATGAAAGATTCTACTCCCATTTCATCAAGACGAGCGATCGCTCCTGCCGCATCATTGGTATGTAGAGTTGTCAAAACCAAGTGTCCGGTTAACGCAGCTTCAATAGCTGTTTTTGCTGTTTCCTTATCTCGCGTTTCCCCCACCAGCAAAACATCGGGGTCTTGTCGCAAAAATGCCCGCAGGATACTTGCAAAAGTTAGGTCTTTTTCCCTAATCACCTGACATTGAGTAATTCCGGGCAAAGCATATTCAATCGGGTCTTCTGCCGTACTAATATTAATCCCAGGGTCATTGCGTTCTGCCAAAATCGAATATAGAGAGGTAGACTTACCAGAACCAGTTGGCCCCGTCACTAGAATTAATCCAAATGGACGACCAGCAGTTTCCCTAACCAGTTCCAAAGTTGGTTTATGTGAAATTAACTTATCCAACCCCAGTTGGGTACTAGAGCTATCTAAAATCCGCAAAACTATCTTTTCACCATAGCGACTAGGCAAACTATTTACCCGGAAGTCAATAGTACGTCCCTTAAAAACCTTACGGATACGACCGTCTTGAGCTTGTCGTCTTTCAGCGATGTCTAGGTTGGCTATAATTTTGAAGCGGGAGGTAATAGCAGGAATAACTTTTTTCGGAAACCGAAAATACTCTTGTAAAACCCCATCTTTACGCATCCGAATTTGGATAAATTCTTCTTGGGGTTCTACATGAATATCAGATACCCCCTCACTCAGTGCTTTAACTAAAATTATGTTAACAGCTTTAATAACAGGAGCATCTTCAGCTTCAGAGAGGCTTTTTGCTATATCCTCTACCTGAGCCTCATCTGCTGCATCCTCCAACTCAGCACTTTCAAAAAAGCCTGATTCCATCTCTAACTCTTTTTCTTCTGCCTTTTTGGCAGCAGCAGTTTCTTTCTTAGCTTGCTCCTCTAAGTAGTAGTTGATTAAATGTTGATAATCTTCTTGAGTAATAACCAACCGTTGCAAAAGTAATCCATGATGCCTCAAAATATTTTTTAGCTCATCCAAAGCTTGAAGATTATCAGGGTTAACCATTGCAACCATTACAAAAGGTTGCTGTTTTTCATAATCACTCACCAGATTTGATGGCAGGGGATCTCCAGCAAACTTTTCTAAGTCCTCAATTAATTTACCCTGTGAGTTGCTGCTTTGAGCTAAAGCCTTCAGCATTTGCTGTTGACTCATATTCCCTGTCTGGACTGCCTGATTTGCCAGATGAGTTTCGTGACTAAATAATGGTATAATCTGATTCCGACGACAAGTTTCAATTGGAATTACCTTGTCAATTAAATAACATACCTGTTGTGCTGGAATTTGAGTAATCTCTGGGTCAAAAGCAGCTACACCATAGAGAATCATTAACTCAAATAGCTGTTGCTTTTTATAATGCCTGAGTAATTCCGGGGGTAATGGTTGCCCTGTTAGAGCTTCCAGTAACTCTGTTAGTGATTTACCGGTTTTACGGCTTTTAACTTGGCATTCTTGGAACTGTTCAATGTTGACATAGCCAGCTTGAACCAGTTTATTCCCGAAGGGAGAGAGATGACTCAGGGCAACTATAGCGGTGCGCGAATTCCGTGAAGAGCTTTGGGCCATGGCTGATAAAAAATTTTTCCTTAATCTAAGTATTCCCTAAGTTTTTGAGAAAATTTACACTTGCTTAATAACTTGTTAACTTTATTTACTCCTTAAATGTTTGTTTGCACTTTCCTGATTTAATTTTTTATGTACTCCAGTCTTTGACTAGCTTTTTTACTTTCAATAAGGATATTCTACCTTCTAAATCTCAATCGTAAATGAAACAATTAGGCCAGCAAATACCAGACTACTGTAACAATTTTAGCAATCATAGAAAAACTTTTCCCATCTCCCATCTTTGATATGGTAGGTACAATTAGCTATCACTAACAAAAATCTAGACCAGGAAAATGTTTGGCTCGATCGTGCCATGATTCGGTATAATGTAAAGCTGTAGCCTAAGGTGCAATATTTGCCAACAACATAAGGCAATCTAAAATTACACGCAGGGGACTTCCACTATAGCCTTTGGGGTTAGCGATGATGGGAATGGGCGTCCTCCAATAATATTGACAAGTTGATGTGGTTGTGCTAAAATAACTAGCTCAGAGCGTATTAATCAAATCTTGTTGACTCAAGCTGAATAAATCTGAAAAAAGTGTATTGACTTCTTTGTGTCACTTGTCCAAAAACTTATTTAATGTTGGGTTGTACACAATTCGTCAATATTTTTTTCAAGAGAATAAATATCTCTCTTACCGAAAAATTGGGGTATGCGCCTTGCCCTTAAGCGGGCAACTTTTTGGTTGATTAAATAGAAGGACATAAGGTATAGTATTGTTATTGTTGTCGTGGGTGGGCAAGGAGAGACATTAAACGGACGGGTCGGGAAGCGTAACCCACCCCCATCCCCTCCTGGGAGGGGAGTAAGAGGGGTGGGTGCAGCACTCGATGAAACGTAAACTCCGAGCTACGGCTCGGTATGAATTTCCCTGCCTAACCGCCGGAGAGGATGTCAATTGTGCAAAGAAAGAGAATGAAAATTATCAACTCTTGGCAACTGATTGTTTGTGGTCAAAAAAAACACTTAAATGTGTAGATAAATGCTTTAAAGCATTCTTTTTGGGGAGACCCCAAGACCGCACTGCCTCAACTTTGTTCAAATTCCGATATTTACCCTTCGTGGCAAGCTGAAAAGCCTCTCTCTGTGAACGATCTGGGTTGAACTACGTTGACCAGGAAGAATCCTACAAATCTATTGCATCTAGTCTTAAGCGCGATCGAATAACTGTTTACAATGCTGATAATCCCGTCAAAAAAAGCTTCTCTGGTAGACGAGTCAATCGCGGATTATATCAGACAAAAGATGGTCATTTAATTAATGCGGATGCAAATGGGAGTTTTGGAATCGGGTTAAAAATTAAGCACCAACTCAGTTTTGAGCGAGTTTCTAGGGTCTGTTTGACGCAGCCTGTAAGGGTTAATATCCTTCAAGAATCACCCTCTATAAGCGACCTTAGGATCTTAGTAGTGGGATTACGTCAAAGAGTTAGGAATAACTATGTATTATGATTTATTTTTTAATTTATTTTTGAGAACTCAGAAACTAATAAACTATTAGTTCAATAAATTTTGATTGTTATGATTTAAAAATTTATAGATAGATAGAAACAGGAAGAATTTGTTTGGCAATTTTTAGCAAATATGAGAATCGATTAAAGATATCTTGCTAAACAATTAAATTCCATAATATTGCTTAACCTACTATA
>NZ_JAAHGT010000415.1 GCF_010672385.1 Okeania sp. SIO2F4 | reverse complement strand
GTAACCAGATATTGAGCAACTCAAGGTCTGAAATTTTTCTTGGTAGAGTTCTTTGTTGTGCTTGCTGCTTGTACATGGCGCACCACCTGAATGTTTTAGATTAATACATCAGACTGAATTATAGGGGTTATATATTATTTTACTATAAACAGTATTATTTGAGATTTAATTTAATCTATCTTTTTGTTTTTAGCAAGTTTTTTTCTACTGAATTTAACTATTTTAGTCAAAAGTCATAATTAAAAAGCCAAAATAAAATATGGATGATAGGAATCACAATAATATAATTTGAAAACAAGGATTGCTACAATTAATCAAGTTGGAAATTTATGCTCTGATGATAAAGTTTTCTCTAGTTCTGCTAATGCAGGTTAATTTCTAGCTTTTTTTCTGACTTTCACCGAAAACATATTTCTTTTTATTTCTTCCTTGGCTACATTATAGGTAACATTTTTTTATGAAATTGCTATAACTTAAATTGTTAGTCCTAAAATAGTAAGGATAAAGGATATTAGAACTCTTTCCTATTCCCAGTAATTCCTATTCCCTACTAGTATCATTACTTGTTTACCGATTACTGATTTATTAACTTTTTTTTAGTAGTTCAAGTAGTTATCAAACAGAGGTACTTTGGGTAGATCGGGGTTATTATGGTAAGAATTTTGCGAGTGCAGTTCAGGAAGTTTGTAGCGTTCGCGGAGCGTTGCGTCAGCAGTATCGCGTAAGGGTGGAAGTAATCAAGAGAACTTCCCAAACTTTTGAGCGGTTACCTAAGCGATGGATTGTTGAGCGAACTTTTGGATGGTTGAATAGATTTCGACGCTTAAGCAAGGATTATGAGGTATATTCAGATGTGAGTGAAGCGATGATTTATGGCTCTCTAATTCACCTTATGGTTAAGCGACTAGCTAGTTTAAGATTTACTTTATAAATCAGCTCTAATATTAGTGAAGCTAGCGATCGCTAGATCCACTTTACTAAGAGAACACAATTAGCAAAATTTATGTATAGCTAACTAGCTGGAGATAATTAATATCTACTCTACCTACAATTTCTAAAATTTATCAGAATCTAACTCAATCTATAGGTAATTTAATCTATAATAAATAATCTGTACAACTGTACTATTAGCTTATACCATTTACGTTAAAAAAATAGAAAAATTATTATTTCCTAGAAGCTACTATGATAATGCTCACAAACGATCCAAATGCCTTATTATCCCTCAAACACAAAGCAGTGTTTGATGAAGACCCAGACTTACAACTAGCAGCAGTCGAACAGCTAGCCATCCAATGGAAAAACCACCCGGATACTGTATCTATTCTCAAACAACTAGCTATATCTGGTCAATGTCCAGATGTGCGGAAAGTAGCAATAGAACATCTTGTCCAAGGTTGGCCAAATGACCCCAATATCCTACCTTTCCTTAAACAATTAGTAGTATCCAACAATGAGTATTGGTGGTTGCAAGAAGCCATACTCACCCAATTAACCAGAGGTTGGCATGACGATCCGAATACGATCGCTTTCCTCAAACAACTAATTTTAGCAGATCAATATCGGTCTTCAAATGTCCGCTCTGTAGCCCTCAAACAATTAGCGAGAAACTGGCAAAATGAACCAGACACATTACCTTTTCTGAAACAACGAGCCATATCTGATATTGATGAAACTTTGCGGGAGACCGCAGTCGAACTCTTAGCTGAGGGTTGGCAAAAAGACCCCCTTACTTTTGCCTGGCTCAAACAACGAGCGGAATCAGATCGACATTGGGGAGTGCGTCTGGCAATACTAGAAAAATTCAACCAAGATGGAAGATATGATGCCGAAAATATCGCCTGGCTCAAAAAAATGGCGATGTCCGATCCAAATTCCCATGTGGCTTCAGAAGCAGTATCCCAGTTAGCCCGACTAGCCAAGGACGATCCCGATACTGTAACTATTCTGAAACAGTTGGCTGTTTCTGCTCAAGTTGTAGAAGAAGTAAGACAAGTAGCTATCAGTCAGCTAGCTGAAAATTGGCAAAATGACTCGGAAACCTTATCAACTCTCAAACAACTGGCAGTGTTTGACCAATGTTATCAAGTCCGACTGGCAGCAGTGGAACACTTAGCACAAGATTGGAGAAAAGATTCTGATATAGTGGCTATTATGAAGCGGTTGGCTGTATCAGATGCAGTTTCGGAAGTGCGAAAAGCAGCACTGGGTTATTTGATAGAAAACTGCCAAGATGACTCAGATACTGTAGCTATTCTCAAACAAGTAGTTCAGTATGACGAATCTTGGCAGATGCGAGAGTTAGCTCTGGTACAGTTGGGAGCATTTTGGCAACAAGACCCCGATGTATTAACTTTTATCAAACAACAGGCTGAATCTCCTGAATGTTGGGTAGTGGGAGAGCTAGCAGTAGCACAATTAACTGTTGGCTGGAAAGATGACCCTACTGTTTTAGCTCTCCTGAAAAAATTGGCTATGTCTAATTCCGATGTGCGAGTGGCAGCAATACGGGAATTGTCTATAGCTTGGAAAGATCACCTCGATACTATAGCTATCCTGAAAAAAGTTGTTGTCTCTGACGATTCTTGGCACGCCAGGAAAATAGCAGTTGAACAACTAGCGACTGGTTGGCATGACGATCCTGATACGTTTGCGATTCTCAAAAAAGCTGCTTTGTCTGACGAACAGCACGATGTAAAAATTGCAGCAATGGAAATGTTAGTCACTGGTTGGAAAGATGACCCGGAGGCGATCGCTACTATTAAAGAAGTAGCTGTGTCTGATAGTTTCTCAGACGTACGCAGAGCAGCAATGGAACTCTTGGCTAACACTTACAAAAATCACCCTGATACTCTGGCTACTCTCCAGCAAATGGCTGCTGCAGACCAATGTTCAGATATACGAGTAGCAGCAATTAGCAAATTAGCTAATGATGGCAAAGATGACCCTAATATTTTAGCTTTGCTCAAACAACAAGCTGTTGAGGATCCATGCTCTTCTGTACAACGAGCAACAATGGAACAGTTAGCTACAGATTGGAAAGATGACCCTGATACTCTAGATATTATTAAAGAACTTGTGATGTCTGGCAAGTGTTCCGAGTTACAACAATCAGCAGTAGTACAGTTGGCTACAGATTGGCAAGATGACCCTGAGACTGTATCTGCTCTTAAAAAGCTAGCTGTATCTGCTCAGTGTCCAGATTTACAACAGTTGGCAATGCAACAATTAGCTCTGGGGTGGAAAGATGATCCTGATACTTTTACTATTATCAAACAAAGGATTGAATCTGCAGATGAACTGGAAGTACGACAAGCAGCAATGCAGCAGTTAGCCATTGGATGGAAAGATGATCCTAATACATTGGCGTTGTTTAAACGGTTAGCTATTTCTGATCGGGATGTGTGCGTGCGACAAACAGCAGTAGTAGAGTTGGGTATTTGTTGGCAAAATGACCCTCAGACAATAGAAATTATCAAACAAGTGGCTATCAATGATGATAGTTTTTATGTGCGACAAACTGCTGTGGAATTATTAGCTTTGGTAGAAAAAAATCATCCTCATACCTTTGTCATTTTGAAACAATTAGCTCAGTTCGATCGGAATGCTTATGTGCGACGTTCAGCAATACAGCAGTTAGCTTTGGGTTGGTATAATGAACCGGGAATGTTTGAGTTTTTCTGCGATCGCGCCTGCTCCGATCCTTTTGTCCGTCAGGAAGATTGGGAGGATAACCCGCGCCAAGCTTGCCTAGAGACAATTCTCGAACAACATCGAGAAAATGATTTGGTTCTCCAGATATTGCGCGATCGAGCCGAAAATGATTTAGATGAGCAGGTAAAAGTGTTTGCTATGAAAACTTTGATCCAGTTCGGATAAACGTTGTTGCTGAGGTTCAGAACAACACAAGGCAATAATTTGCCCTTCGGTCGCTCTGTCTACTTTTGGGGGTGTGGGTGGAGTTTTTCTGTGTTGTCGATTCAAAGCAAGATTTTCTGTTCTACTAAACTTACCCAAACTTACCCATACACAATAGACATAGGCGTGATAATTAAAAATCAAATCAATCCCATACGCATAAATCATCAATTCTTTCCCCCTACTCCACGTACGGGCGATTCGCGAATCGCCCCTACTCCCTACTCCCTCTTTTCCGGAGATGTCTAATAGTCCTCCTTTGCTATATATATTGCAATATTTTAGCTGTGTCAGTCCACTACCTCAAGGAGAAACCTGGCGAGACGGTGGTAAATCTTCTATTTGAGCTAGAGTTTCTTGAATACGAGGAGTTGCCAGAAATCTTTTCGCATCTTCAATTAACCGTTTCCCCCACAGATGTTGGTCAAGATAATCAATGTCTGCATATTTGCTATCTAATCGCAGTGCTTCTTCTCCCATAGCAAGACTTTGTTCTTTATCTCCTTGAGTGTAGAGAGCTACTGCTAGCGCTAGAAGTGGTTCTGCAGCTTTACTATCAATAGAGACAGCTTTACGCCATTTTTCGATCGCATCATCTACTTTTCCCATCTCATATTTAACTAAACCAATATTATTAATTGCAGGCCATAGATTTTTTTCTAGGTCATAAGCTTGTTCGTATTGTGCGATCGCTCTTTTAAATTTACCATGCTTGTAATAAGCATTACCCAAATCAAATAAAGCTCCTGGGTTTTCAGGTTTAAATTTCAAACCTTTTCTTAATTGCTCGATGGCGTTTTTATAATCAGATGTTTGAAAATAAGCTCTACCAAGAACAAATCGAATCTCTGCATTACTTGGGTTGAGTTCTTGAGCTTGTTTCAAGGCAGAAATACCTTCTTCTAACTCTTCAGCTTGAATGTAAAGACTACCTAATAGTGCCCAAGTTCGTTGATTATTTGGGGCTAATTCAGTAGCCAGTTCGGCTCTAGATAAAGCCAAGTCAAACTGTTGAAATCTTGCTAACTGTAATGCTTCCTCAGCTAAACTTAAACCTGTCTGTTCTAGTTGAGCTGAGTCTAGTTGTAATACATGAGGAACTAATGCCTGCCCCAGTATAGGTTTAACATTAGTACCCCACATACCTAGGGTAATTAATAAACAAAGTAATAAATTTCGATTTGGCACAGTTAAAGAGTATATATGGTTAAAAAGTTCAGTTTAAAGTATCTAGTCTCATATACTAGCCTAAAAATTTCACAATTTGCAGTATAATCTACTAAAAATTATCTTTTTATAGTTTTATCGTTTTAAGTTTAGGATAAATATCCTATATTCAATTAATTAAAATATTGGTAAAATAATTTCAAATTCAGTGCCCTTACCTTGTAAAGATTTTAGTTTAAGTTTTCCACCATGTTTTTCATTAATAATTTGGTGACTAATAGCTAAACCCATACCTGTTCCTTTCCCCACCGGCTTAGTTGTAAAAAAATTATCAAAAATTTTATCTTGTATCTCTAAAGGAATACCCAAACCATTATCAGCCATTGTAATACTCACCCTATCATTGTCTTTTCCTACTATAACTTCCGTAGTAATCTTAATTTGAGGTTGCCAATTTGAATCTTCTAGTTCTACATATTTTTCATTTAGTGCATCAATACTATTACTAATTAGATTCATAAATACCTGGCTAAGTTGACCAGAATAACAACTAACCATTGGTAAGTTAGTACAATAATTTTTAATAACTTTAATACCGTATTTAAGGCGATTATTTAAAATTAGTAAGCTACTATCTATACATTCATGGATATCTGCTGGTTTCTTTTGAGATTCATCCATGTGGGAAAAGTTACGAAGACTATTCACAATCTTCAGTAATTGTTCTGAGCCAAATCTAATACCTTGAGTCGTCTCAGATAATTCTTCCTGTAAGGAATCATATTCTATTTGTTCCTTAATTTGATTAATAATTGGAGATGGCTCTGATATTTCGTCATAGGTAGATAAAAGTTTACTAATTTCTTCTAGATAAGAACAGAGAAATATTAAATTATTCCAAATACAGTTAACAGGATTTCTAATTTCATGGGCTACCTCAGCAACCATTCTGCCTAAGCTAGCCATTTTCTCTGTTTGAATAGCTTTTGCCTGAGTTTGTTTTTGCAGTAGATTACTTGTAAGTTCATGAATCTTTGATTGAGCCACCAATAATTGATGCACATCTAATAATTTATAAACATTAGGTTCTATTTCTACAACAATAGGCTCATAAAGTAATTCCGGCCGTCTGTGTAAAGATTTTTGCGCCGCCTCTACTATCAATGTATTACCAGGAAGAATAGAAATATCTATTTGAGAGAAGTGATACAAAGCTTCTATAGGCCGCTTATAAAACATCTCTATACCATAACGACTTCCCATTCTTTCAAAAAATAATCGTCGGGAAATCATACCGACAAACCTACCTTGCCGATCGATCAGAATTACACCTGGTAGTAAAGGATTAGCCTCAAACACAGATGCAACATCTTTACCAAAGTAGCTAGATTCAATCAGAACATCTTGCAGTGGTAGTTCCTGTATAGTTGATTCTAAAGATAAAATTTTACTTTTAACCTCTAAATTAGGCACTGTAAATGAATCTGAATTTGACTCATATAAAGCAAACATATTAAGAAAGTTCCTAGTATGCTAGTATCAAGAGATACATATTTGAAAAATATTCCAGATAATTTGCCTTAATCCTAGGAATATATTAAGATTAGTTTTCACCTTTCTAGCATAACCTCAAAAGGATAATCAGAAAACATAAAAATCACTTAACTTTTTTGAGAAACTCATTTGTTTATTTTATATAAATTAAAAATGAAGATTTAGTAGCCTCCCTCTTAGTCAAGAGATGACCTATATTTTTGGGCGTTGCTGAACCAAGGGATGAATCTTTTACTCCCCACACGGACCACACGGACCACACCCAACTATATAATAAGTATTCAACCGGATTTCATATCACTCCCTACACGGACCACACGGACTACACGGACCACACTCCCCACACTAATTCATCCCACACATAAGCAACGCCTATTTTTGAGAGGCATTCTCATTGGCATTGCAAGTGTGACTATCAAAACCTCTCAAAGTATGCTTTACCCTCTCACCTATTACACCGTCTAGTATATGGGGCGGTTCAACAATTAATAATTAATAATTAATAATTAATAATTACCTCTCCTTGAAAAGGAGAGGATTGACTAATCATGAAAATTTTTTCTTCTCAAGGGGAGATTGGATATGGCGAGGAGACCTCGCCATCCCATCCTTCGGAATGCTCCGCTTTCCGACCGCTTGTTTCTCCACGGCGAGTGAGAGGCTTTAAACCTTAATTATTCGGTAAAGACTCTACTGGTACAGGGGCTTTAATAGCCTTGTACCTGCTCAACAACTCTAACCGATGAAAAGCCCAGTCGAACAGAGTATCTCCATTAATAATCTTGTTCAGAGTTTTTTGGTGTGAAGCAGAATGGACTGTCAGAGGTATTCGTTTTCTCTTACCTCGATATAGACTCAGAGAAACTCTGAATAAATCACCTTGACGACTAATATCATGTCCGGATAATTAGTGATAAAAAAAGTTTTTGTTTGTAGTAGGACTTTAATTAAGCCCGTGAAATATCTATCTTAGGGCTAGAGCAATACTATGAGTTGTAATTATAACTATTCAACCGGACATGATATAACATTGTACCCTTGGTTATTCACTTCCAAAGGCAAGCGTTTAAACTTTTTAACTTTAGTAAAAGCACAAGTATTACCGAAAAATTCAGGTATAAAGCCTTTCCATTCATGGAAAAAAAGCGGTCGTTTGCGTTTCGCTGCGCGACATGAAAAGCGTTAGCGTTAGCGTTAGCGAAGCTCCTCTGCGCATAGGCAGCTCCTCTGTTAGCGCAGCTCCTCCGTTTGCGTAGCATTCCGAAGGAAAGGAGGCAAGAGGCAGCATGACCTAGGATGGGATGGGGAACTTCGGAGCGGCTCTGCACTCTTCGGGTTTCCTCCCCATCCCTCGACCAAGAGAGCGGTCGTTTTA
>NZ_JAAHGT010000414.1 GCF_010672385.1 Okeania sp. SIO2F4 | reverse complement strand
TACTCCTAAAGTTAAAAAACTTTGTACCTCACAAGTATGGGAAGTGCTACACTAATTTTAACTAAGGTCAAAATACCATCAAATTTTAGTATCTTGATAGTTTTTTTCATAGGTAAATTTTGTCGTCAATTATGACTATTTTATTGAATCTCTAACCTATAAGTACTATAGTTTCTCACTCTTGAGAAATCCCATCTATCAGAACTTAGAACTCAGAGATTACTTCTGAGTGAATTTTTGCTACGTTCGTCCTTCCCTACGGGATGCTACGCAAAGATTCGCCACAATTTAGTAATATTTACTGCCTTTGCTTCAAGTGATATACCTTATGAAACCCAATATATACATTTTGGCACTGAAAATTTTCTCTGTATAGATTCAACGCCATTTAATGACTGCCTTTGAGTCCCATCAATATGAAATTGCGAATAGCTTGCCTTATTTTAATTTTGGAGGAAGTGGCCGAGATAATATACTTGTTCCCACAGTAGTTGACTTAGTGAATCTATAATCTAAAATAGAAAATATACAAATAGCTAGTATAAAGAAGCCGACAAATTTTATTTTTAGGTAAAAATACTTGCTAATCAAATTTTGTTTCAGCTCATATTCTAGGAAAAAAATTAGGAAATATAGGAAAAAATTAATACCTAAAAATATACCTCTTAAAGCATGAGCTAGAAAAAAATTAAATGCTTAAAAACTCAAAAATTATCTTAGATCACCTAGAAGAAAATGTCCTTTTCTATGCAGGGAAAAATGGATTATGAAACTTTGGGGAAAACAGGAGGAATTAGCACAACTCCTGGAACACCACAATGGGCACTTGCGATTAAGTTAAAACTACAATATGTTCTCAAAAAAAGTATAGTTGCTAATGCAGAACAATTAAAAGCATGGCGTGAATTAATGAAACAACCAGCAGCTTATCAACAATTACTTGATGAGCAAGGAAAATCATTTAATAGCTATGAAGAATTATGTCGTGCTCAACCACCTTATGGATTGGGTTGTGAACCGAAAGAAATTGAAGAATTAATTAGCGGATTAGAATCAACTGAAACCAAAAAAGTTGAGATACCAGAAGAACCACTTAAAGATTTAGGAAATCCATCAAATTATTTTCATAAATTCTCTAAACTTGTAGAAGCTTGCCCAGATAATCAAGTTTTAAACGCATCTAAAATTGGAGAAATCTTAGATTATGCTCATAGCACTGCTCAATTATGGAGAAAACGATGGGAACATTTGGGATGGTTGGAACAATCAAAAAGCGGTGGGAGAGGTTTTTATCAAATTACTGAATCAGGAAAAATTGCGGTGAAAAATTGGTTGGAACAACAACCAGAAGGTAAGTTAAATAAAGAATTATGGGTAGTAGTTGCTAAGAATCCTCAAAAGGCAGCAGAAAAGTTAATTAAGTCGTTTGAAGCTGAAGATTTAAGAGAAATTCACCAACTAATTGGAGAATATTTTAGTCAAGAATCAACTGTATTTCATGGAGATATGGAATGAAGATTAGTCTGTAGTTATCATCAGCTTTACCTAATTCATTTATAGCTATCAGCTCAAGTCAAAACTCTTGGTTGTAAAGGATTTCAATTTTATCAATTTTCTAGCACTTTTTTGTATTGCTATAGTGGTAAAAGATGATTTTTTTACTTCTATATAATTTGATGCTGACAAAAAATATTGTACCAATTTGATAAATATTTGCTGCAAATAACTAGGTTATTTCTTGGAAGTTAGGCAGGGGAGCCGTCGGATTGGCAACGTACAGAATGAATGGCTTTAATACAATTTTTTAGGTCGGAAATTATCTTTTTTGTAAAAGGGAAATTTCAGATCAAGTCTTTTAATAGTGCTTATTATTTGTAAGATTCTTTTTTCAGAATGGTATTATTTAGAGAATATCCAAGTGTTAAATGTAGTCCTAAATTTTATTTTAACCAATTAATGTTAATGTTAATTTCAATAAAAATATAGCAATCCTATTTGAGTTGTGTACAAAATTCAAAAGCTTTTAGGCAACAGGGAAGGCTTAACTGGGAACAGGTGGGAGTTTCAGTTTTTTTATTTACTTTTTGATTTGTCGCAACCAATGCGCGGATTGCTATAACTGTAAGGATTAATTTTAACTTAGGGATTTTGAGTAAACTAAATTATGTTTTAGTTGAATAAAAATTGAGCTTATTCAAAAAAAGATTAATTAGAATGAGTAGTATCTGATAAAATTCATGATTTAAGTTTATTGTTGGTTGATAAGTTGTGGAGATAGTCTATGTCAAAGTTATAAATCTATTTTGTTTCAGTTATCAACATAGCTATTTTAGGATTTTTAACTACAGGATTTTTGCAAGTGTTAAATATATTGATTAATAAAATTAATAAGAGGAAGTAATGACGGAAATTTCGGCTGAACAAATGCTTTATTTGCTTTATACTTTTGCCTATTCAACAGAGGGAACAGTAACTAGAAGTACAGTCAGGAATCATTTATCTAAAAAACACCGCCCTAATGCAAAACAGGTTTGTGAGAGTTTATGCGAGTTGAAGTTATTGGAATCTCCTAAACGAGGCAGAATTAAAGTTACGGAGATGGGAATGAAAGCTCTGGTTATTAGTCTTCAAACAACGGAATATAAGTTCAGGTCTAACAAAGGGGCTAAACTTTTAAATGCTTTGATGGCTTGTTTAAAATTAGCAGCAAAATATAATCAGATAAATTATCAAAATGAGAATATGGATTTTGAGACTTTTGTAGATAAGTTTGAAAAGCTTTATTTTGAAGAAAGGAGCCGTCAAGAATTACGAGGATTTGTAGCTATTCGTAGTCAAGAAATTTGTCAAAAGTTTAAGGATGAAAATTATATTTCAGAATCTAACTTAAAGAAATATTTTGAGCAGTTAAAATCCCAAGATATTGTTTTTGCTGTAGTAGAAGACAATGAAGAAATTATTGAGTGGGTAAATTAAATTATGCCAGAAAATGCAGGAAAGAAAAGGATGATTAAAGACTTTCTCCAACGCATAAGAAAGGGAGAAGGTTTTATTGAAGATATTTGGATTGAACGTGATGTTAGACCTCTCGGAACAAATGATGTTCTTTCAGAGAATAGAAGTTCATGTTCAGCTAATAGTTTGTCTGGAAGACCAGTATCTAATATTACTGAGCTTCTTCAAGATGATATTCGTCAAACTTTTGAAGAAGGATATTTTACTGCGAGATTTGTTACTGCTGTATTGGGTACTGGCAAAACTTCATTACTAACTTATTTAGAGAACTTAATCATATATGAGTTTGATTATAAGACTAATTCTGTCGTTATTAAAATCGGACTGAATAAGTTAGAGAAAATACCAATAGATAGTAGTTATAATTTCCAGGTAAAGTTTTACTGTTATATTTTAAGCAAAACTTTCTGGGAACTAACAAGAAACCCAGAATTATCATCAGTAAGAGATGAAGCTATACAGTTTCTCAAAGACTTTGATGCAGAACCAGGATTATTAGATAAACTGAATCGAGAGAAAATTAATCAAGACAATTTAGAATCACAGTTTTTGACATTCTTTCTAAATATTCGTGTGGACTTAGCTAAATTGTTTCTTGACTTGATCTCTCAAGTAAATAAAATTGTTCCTGGATTTACTTTCGCTTATCTCATAGATGAATTAGACTCATTAACAGAATTTGGTAATGTAGAGGAAGATATTCAACTAATTTTTAAGGACTTATTAAAACGGATATATGATGAATATCAGTCTAAAATTCCTCTACTAATTTATTTAGTAGGAACGAGTAATAGAGTTAGGCAAATTATTGAAGGAAATTCAGTATTGGAAAGCTTAATAGCAGAGAATACAATAGAGCTTTATAATTGTTCTGAAAAAGAATACAAAATGATTAGAGAAAAAATAGATGAAAGGTTTAGAGGAGCATATAAGGGATATAAAAATTTTGACCTTGCTTGGCAAGAAATTCAGAATATACCATTGAAAAAAACTAAAAATTTAAGAGTATTTTATCAAGATTATACTGGGGAAGTGTTAAAAATACACGAAAAGTATTTTCAAGAAGCACCAGAGCAAAAATTTGAAGGCGATGCTCGTGGATTAGTTGAAGCAAAATGTCGAGAGCAATGGGATAAATATTTAAAAAAGAAAGCATATACACTATTAACAGTTGACACTACAAAATCAATTACAGGCAAAAAAACAGGAGAAAAACACGCCTTAGATTGTTATATAGAATTACTTCATAATGGTGAAGGGGTAGCTAGGGGTTTTGGTGAAGCAAAAAATTATGAATTGTTGAGTTCTCACTTAAGAATATTTAGTGAATGGTTAGATGATTTTGAATTTAATCCATATCCTTTAGATAATACTCATCCAGACTTAGCTTTTATAATTGCTCCTTCATGTCCGTCACTGCTAGAAAAAAAGTTAAAGTCGAAAAATATTGAGTTTATTCAAGCAGATAAAGAAAAATCAACCTCAACAACAGAAAAAGTTATTTACACAGAATCTGATACAAGCAGCTCCATAACAGAAAAAAATATTGAAACAAAATTAACTTCGTCATCACACCCAACAAACTCAACAGCTATTAATATTAATACAGCAAATGAAGCTGACTTAATAACTGCTTTTAAAGGAACAAATGTCAGGAAAAAAACTATTCAAAAGCTAGTAAAAAATAGAAAAAGTAATCCTTATAAAGATTTGGCTCCTCTTGTATCCGATCTTAAATTTAGCGACAATGTAAAAGCAAAACTCGAAGAAAAACTTGATCGAGGTGAAATTTGTTTCTCAGATTAAATCAACTATTTAAAAATAAGATGAAACATTCCAAATAATCTCCAACATATTTCGATCAAAAATTTTCTGGAGTACGGTGGGCAAAAAAGATTAAATCAATATCAAAAATATTGAAACTGGAGAAGATTTGGCAGATGTTTTTCAATAGATAAAATTCAACCAACCAACTTGTAAAAATGATAATCAAGGTTTGTTGTAGAAAAGATTTAACTCATCTTGTATCCAATTTGAAATTTACCGATAATGTAAAAGCAAAACTTCAACAAAAACTTGATAACGGCGAAATTTGTTTCTAAGATTAAATCAACCATTCAGAAATCAAAAATATGAAATACCCCAAACAACCTCTAACATATCCAATCACTGACAAAACAGACATAGTAGAAAATTATCATGGTATTCAAGTTCCCGATCCTTATCAATGGTTAGAAAACCCTGACTCTGAAAAAACTCAAGAGTGGGTAAAATCTCAGAATGAAATTACCTTTAATTATCTGGCAGAAATTTCTGAACGAGAAACTATTAAAAAACGACTAACTCAAATCTGGGATTATGAAAAATATAGCGTTCCCTTTAAAGAAGGCGATCGCTACTTCTATTTTAAAAATGATGGTTTACAAAATCAAAGTGTTTTATACACTTTACCTACTCTAGATGCTGAACCAAAAGTTTTGATAGACCCCAACAAATTATCAGAAGATGGAACAGTTGCTCTGTCGGGAATTGCTATTAGTAAAGATGGCAAATTAATCGCTTATGGTATTTCTAAGTCTGGTTCAGACTGGCAAGAATGGCGAATAAAAAATATTGAGACGGGAGAAGATTTACCAGATGTTTTGCAATGGATTAAATTCTATCGACCGACTTGGAGACATGATAATCAAGGTTTGTTTTATAGTCGCTACGAACAACCAAAAGAAGGGAAATTAGAAGAGACTAACTATTTACATAAAGTTTACTACCATTGTTTAGGTACTTCTCAAGATAATGATGTACTAATTTATGAAAGAGCTGAAAAAAAAGAATGGAGTTTTAATTGCTATGTTACAGAAGATGGCAAATATTTGATTTTGACAGTTTGGCAAAGTACAGACCGCCAAAATTTAGTTTTTTACCAGGATTTAACTATCGCAGATGCGCCGATAGTACAACTTATTAGCGAGTTTGAAGCTGAATATAGTCTGATAGATAATGATGATAATATCTTTTGGTTTGTCACAGATTTTGATGCTCCGAAAAAACGAGTTATTGCCATTGATATTAATAACCCCCCATCACCTTCTTTAGTCAGAGGAGAAAATCAAGATAAATGGCAAGAAATTATTCCCGAAACAACAGATACATTGCAAGGAGTAGGCACACTTAATAATCAGTTTGTTGCTTTCTATTTAAAGGATGCTCATACTCAGGTAAAAATCTTTAATCTTGATGGTTCCCTAGTCAGAAATGTAGACTTACCCGGAATTGGTTCAGTGGGTGGTTTTTATGGTAAACGTTACGAGACAACCACATTTTATAGTTATGTTAGTTTCACAACTCCCTCAACTATTTATCAGTACGATATGGTGAGTGGTGAAAGTAAAATTTATCGTCAATCAAATGTAGATTTTAATCCCGATGAATTTGAAACAAAGCAAATTTTTTATAGTAGTAAGGATGGTACAAGTATCCCCATGTTTATTACTCACAAAAAAGGTGTAGAACTAGATGGCAATAACCCAACTATTCTTTATGGATATGGAGGATTTAATATTTCTATCACTCCCAATTTTTCTATTAGTAGATTAGTCTGGTTAGAGATGGGAGGAGTTTATGCAATAGCCAATATTCGTGGAGGAGGAGAATATGGAGAAGAGTGGCATAAAGCAGGAACAAAACAACAGAAACAAAATGTATTTGATGACTTTATTAGTGCTGCTGAATGGTTGATAGAAAATAACTGGACTTGCTCAAAAAAATTAGCTATTACTGGTGCAAGTAATGGTGGTTTATTAGTAGGTGCTTGTATAACTCAAAGACCAGAATTATTTGGTGCCGCTTTACCCGCAGTGGGAGTGATGGATATGTTACGTTTCCATAAATTTACTATTGGTTGGGCGTGGGTTGGTGATTATGGTTCCCCAGATAATCCAGAAGAATTTAAAGCTTTATATGCTTATTCTCCTCTACATAATTTAAAGTCAGAAACTTCTTATCCTGCAACTTTAGTTATTACTGCTGACCATGACGATAGAGTTGTTCCAGCTCATAGTTTTAAGTTTATTTCTACTTTACAAGAAGTTCATATTGGAGATAATCCAGTATTAATTAGAATAGAAACTAAAGCAGGTCATGGAGCAGGAAAACCTACTACGAAAATAATTGAAGAAATTACAGATGAATTTGCTTTTCTGCTGAGAAACTTTGAAATTGAATTGCCAGAAAATTTTGGTAATTAAGGTTTGCTGAAAAAGTATGATGAGTAAGGGTAGGAGTTATTTCAGTTATCAGTTAGCCTCCTCCGGAGGAACTGCGTTAACAGTTATCAGTTATCAGTACCTCTGACTTTAGTCGGAGGCTTGAAATACTGAAGTTGCTCTTTTTTTATCCTCTTGAAAGATGAGACTTGAGACCTTCTTTTTTGGTCAGGAGAATTATAGAGGAGGTAGAAGGAAAATTTGTCAGAGTGATTTTTCTGGGTGAAGTTTTTCCTGGATATTTCAACAGAACCAAAATTCGACTTCTACATCTATAACATCTAATTCTCAAGTTGAGATTTTGTCTTAGGAGTCAGGAGAATTATAGAGGAGGTAGAAGGAAAATTTGTCAGAGTGATTTTTCTGGGTGAAGTTTTTCCTGGATATTTCAACAGAACCAAAATTCGACTTCTACATCTATAACATCTAATTCTCAAGTTGAGATTTTGTCTTAGGAGTCAGGAGAATTATAGAGGAGGTAGAAGGAAAATTTGTCAGAGTGATTTTTCTGGGTGAAGTTTTTCCTGGATATTTCAACAGAACCAAAATTCGACTTCTACATCTATGAAATATCTAATTCTAACTTTGAGATTTTGTCTTAGGAGTTAGGAGTTAGGAGTCAGGAGAATTCATAGAGGAGGTAGAAGGAAAATTTGTCAGAGTGATTTTTCTGGGTGAAGTTTTTCCTGGATATTTCAACAGAACCAAAATTCGACTTCTACATCTATAACATCTAATTCTCAAGTTGAGATTTTGTC
>NZ_JAAHGT010000413.1 GCF_010672385.1 Okeania sp. SIO2F4 | reverse complement strand
TGAGAACTGGTTAATCAAAGAACCCAATATTAAATTTGATTTGAGAGTATGGGGAGATACTCCTGCAAGAGAAGCGTACGCCAAAGGATGGAATTTAATACTAGACAAACATGGCTGTGGAGAAGGGAAATCTCATGTTTATGGTAGCCTAACAGCAGACAAGCTAGAAGGAATAGAACGGACAGTGTTTGCAGCCACAAACCATCGTAACCCCACGGTTGAGAGTGTTGAGCATCGTAAAGACTTAATAGCCAAACACAACGGGTTAACCTATGACAATACCAAACATACACCATTAGGCAACCCCTACCAAACAGCAACACCATCAAACCAACCCCCAGATATTGCCCCGCCGTGTATAGAGCATAAACTATTTAATACAGCTTATGAATTACAGTTAAATGCTTTCTCTGGAAAAGGAAGCAAAATCTGTCAGACTTGTCCCAAGCTCAAGGCAGGCTGTGATTACCTAGAAGAAAGACGCAATACTCTAGGTACAGAAAAAATCAAAGATGAGGACGGCAATGTTATAGGAGAAATTCCTAACTATCCTGATATTAGAGCTGACCTAAACGGACTCAACAAATTTGATGTACCTACAGCTTTAATAGTTGACGAAATTGACCAAACATTAGAACCATCCAAACCTATACGCATAACTCAAGATGCCATCGCCAGAGGAAACATGAAACTGGCATCCTTAGAAAATCAGAAATTAGCTAAAGTTCTACAAGAAATATGTCAGAAAATTTATGCTCTTATAGATAACTATGAACCTGCCAATAAACATGGGTCTGACCATTTCCAAGTAATGGAAAAACTCGCCTCCCTTAGCATTCCTAAAAATGAATGGTTATCATCAGAAAAAAAATACCTGCAATATTTGACTTATATTGCTAAGGATAAATTCAATGCCATAATTGAGGAAATATACAGCTCAGAACTCGTAAATCCTCAAATAAACTTATGGGGAGAATCCGAATATATATATAAAGTAAACCACGACCCCATCACCAGAGAAATAACAACAGTAGAAAAAAAACCAACAGGAAAAATATTACCCACCATACCTTCTCTTGACAACTTAATAGCAGAATGCCAAAAACTGCTGAAAACTAATTTTGATAAAATTATAGATTCAGGAATGACTCCTGGTGAAAAAACAGAAGCATTAGAACTAAACCATACCTTAGACTTTTTATCTCCTATTCTCAAAGTTATCAATGGAGATAGAAAAATCAGTCTAAGCTTGAACAAAAACTGTTTAACAATAACAAAACCTTGGTACAGACACCAAGACATTATTAAGTCAGCAGCAGTCGTGACATTCTTAGACACAACCCAAGACGTTGCAGATTTAAGGCGTAATCTCAACCTGGACAAAGACGAACCTATATTGGTATTTTCCAGCCCAGAAAAAGACCACAGCAACCTAACCCTTAAATTTATGCAAGACTTTGGTCATGCAAGTAATCAACGTCGCAGCGGGTCTCAATACAACGAAACAGAACGAATAACAGCATTTATTAATCAAATAGCTGAAAATCACAGAAGTGAAAAAATCGGCTTGATAGACTATAAAGCTCATGCCTACTCTCACAAATTACCAGACAACATTGTGAAAGTCGGCCACTGGGGGAATGATAGTCGAGGGTCCAATCAATTTTTAGACTGCACTACTATGATAGCCATCGGCGACTACACCGAAAATCTCGGCGCCCTAGCTGCTAAGTGGCAGTGCACGACTGGTCAAATTGTCACCCCGAGCAAATTAACAGGAGACTACGGTCGTCATATCAAACGCCGTCGGATAGCTGATTTGGAGCAAGTAATAGGTCGCCCCCGTGCCACTAACCGCCCTGACGAACAGATCGTTATCTACTTACCCGGAAAATGGACTTCGGATGAAATTTCAGCGATCGCCTCCAGACTGCCAGGAGTAAATATAGAACTTGTGGCCACTTATGATGTATGTCCTAAAGCAGCACAGAAAGGAGAGCAGGTCAACAGAAAAATCATTAATACCATGTGGGAATTAGCCAAAGTCGGCCAAAATTTCACTCAAGAAAAGGTAGCTCAAATAGTAGGACTGTCGCGAAGTAGGGTTTCTCAAGTCTGCCTCGACCTACTACCAACAAGTTTTGTGCGGTTCAAAAAAATGTTAGTTTTGCTTTGGAATACCTTAAACAGAACTAACAATCCTAAAAAAGCGTTATCTGAGCTACCGGAGGAAATCAGGTGGTTTGTCTCAGAATGGCTCCCTGACTTTCCCTATTTTGTCCAGCAAGGTGAGACCCTAGAGGAAATGGCCGAAAATATCGAGTTCGCTGTTAAGACTTACGGCCAATATATCCTAGAGTATGTATCGGTTGATACAATTATGGATTTGATTAAATTATTTATGGCCCCGATGCCGATTAGTTTTTGGGAGGAGTTGCGTAGGCAAGTGGAACCGATACCGATTTAATTCTCACTCGTAGTTCAAAAATTAAACTCCTAAACTCCTACTGTGGGTAGGCTGGCTTTGCTGTGGTTTGATGATACGCTCTTTGCCACGGAAATGCCACGAAAAATGGAATTATCAAGAACATACTATATGAGGCATACGGTCTCTGATTCTGGCACGCGATTTAATACTGGCTTTGATTTTGAAATTACCTTCTTTAGGAGGAAAAATATTGTATTTTACTCTGTCTCTATGGCATAACACAATGTCATCATTTTCGATAAAAAATTCATATCTACTTTGAGTTAATGGTGAGATTAAATTAATTAACTGCTCTACTATTTCAGATTCTAAAATATTAAATTCTAGAAAACAGCCATGATAATTATTATCATATAAGTGTGTTAAAAAATTGTCAAAAACAGCGGGAAATCTCCAATGTTTTTGAAAGTAAACTTCAGGTGATACAAGATATCTAATATCTTCATTATTACTTGGTTGCTCATTTTCTTTTGTTTTATTACTGGGTCGCTCATTCTCTTTTACCTGCGGATTATTATATAACCTTGTTCTATATTTCTTGTTTTTATGCCGCTTTCTACTTTTGGATTTTATTCCCATAATTATTACTCCGAAAAAAAAAATGTACCCACCATCCCAGAAGAATAAGGCTCATAATATGTGGCTTTATTCTTGTGATTTATTACTAATAATAATATCATATAATTACAGGTAATAATCAAGTAATTATGAAACGAAAAATGTCAGAAAAAATTAATCTTCAATTAACTAGCTATCAGCTAGAGCGCCTAAAATTTTGTGCTTATGTAATGGTATTTGTTAGTGTTAGTGCCATTAGTAGCTCCTCTTTCTGAGACAATATTTCGGAACGTCCAAGTTTAGGTAAAACATTTCCATCCCGTAATGCTGAGTGCTGATTGCTTATTTAAGTTGTACCCCACCTTTGGAGTTTGGAGTGTGGAGCTTTGGTTAGTTTTAATTAATTGCACAGAATTCCAGATGGACTTGTTGCAGTAGTAAATCTAATTTATCAGAAATATATGGGTAGTTATCCCAACAGTAAGGGCAGATATAATGAGCATAATTATTAAAGACCTCTTGTTTGTTCCTGACTTTTTCTAGCTCTTGAGAGGGAAAAGTACTTATTAAATGTTTTTGGGTAGAACCTGGTGGTTTTCCCCATAATTCAATTTGATTGTGTTTGTTTCGCACCTCGACATAGTTAGCAGTTGCATTGGCCTTCAATTTAGTCATTTTTAAAGCTAAATCACATGGGTAGTCATCAATGATTTCATGTGAAGTCTCAAATTCCCACTGAAATTGTTTTTTCAACTCATGGTTTAAATTAAATATTTCTCTTTGAGCATTGATAAGTCCTTCTCTAGTTAAACCTAATATAGATCCTGCTTTGTTAGTATTGATTGTTTGTTCTAGTATTTGTTCTAAGTTATAACTTGCATTTTGTTTTTTATTTAATTTTTCTTGAGGTTTTGATAACCTTCTTTGAGCTTTCAACTTAGCTTGTCTACCCATGTTGCACTTCAGTATATTTACATTACTATTTTATAATGTTAATTAATAATTAGGAGAAAAAATACTATGAAATTTGTTAGTCCTAAGATAGATTATGCTTTTAAAAAAATCTTCGGTTCGCAACAAAGTCAAGATATCTTAATTAGCTTTCTCAATGCCATAATTTATGGTGGGGAAAAAACCATTCAGTCTTTGACAATTGTTAATCCTTTTAATCCTGGTCAAATAATTTCATTAAAAGATACTTATTTGGATGTAAAAGCAGTTTTAGTTGATGGTTCTGTTGTAGTGATTGAAATGCAGGTTGCTAGAATGGCTGGTTTTAATAAACGAGTAGCTTATAACCTAGCTAAAGCTTATGCAAATCAATTAGAAACAGGAGAAGATTATCTCTTACTTAATCCAGCTATAGCGGTGACAATTACGGATTTTATTTTGTTTGAAAATAATGAGGATGTAATTAATAAGTTTGTCTTTCAACAAGAGACTAAAAAAATTAAATTTCTGGAAAAAGAGTTACAACTATTTTTTGTAGAATTGCCAAAGTTTAAGAAAAATTTGTCTGAGTTACATAGTTTAAGTGATAAGTGGATTTATTTTCTCAAAGGTGCTAGCCGTTTAGATGAGATACCGGAGAATTTAAGAGAAGTTTCGGAAATAGAAAAGGCTTTAAATATTGCTAATAAAATTAACATGACAGCGGAAGAGTTAGACATAGTTGAGCGTCGAGGAATAGCAATGCAAGATGAGAGAGGACGGATAACTTATGCGGAACAACAAGGAGAGCAAAGAGGGGAAGAAAAAGGCCAACAAAAAGGGAGAGCGCAATTAATAATACGTCAACTTAAAAAGCGTTTTGGAGAAATTCCAGAGGCAATAATTAGTCAAATTGAGGATTTATCAGTTGAAGATTTGGATAATTTAGGGGAAGATTTTTTAGACTTTAATAAATTGGAAGATTTGTTGAGTTGGTTGCAGGAACGATGAACATCTCTACATGGATTTAGGAGCGATCGCGCTCATTAGTAAGGCCAAACAGATACTAACATTACCGATTTGAAGCAGCAAGAAGGCTTGGATTCAGAATCCATAAAGACGTAAAAAAAGTCAAAAAAAGGATAAAAATGTATAAATCAGCAAAATGTATGGCAATTGAAAATTATATAGAAAGACTGTTTAAGAGTAGTTTTCATTCGATAGATTGGAGGATAACAGCTTCCAATATTGGAGAAAGGCAAGATTCTTATCTGATATTTATAGATTGTAAAATATCATATTCATTCTTGAACATTTTAAAAATAGTGATTTTTAGGCAAGTAAATATATTCAGACTGCCTCATAGAAGTTTTGAACTTAAGTACTGCAAAGACCAGTCTATTCACGACATTAAACAGGATATTTATGATAAAATAAATCATGGTTTAGAGGGTCTGACTCTAGATAGAATTGAAGAAGATTATAAATAACAAGATGGTTACCGCGTTTTTGTCGCGTCACACATTATCGTTTTGCAAGGAATAACTGTATATAGTTGAGCAAAATCATAAAAAACGGAGAGTGTTAGTATGGTGTCTATCCCAGACCTAGAAAAAAATTTAGCAAAAATGCAGCAGCTCCTTAATGCTGCACAAAACGAAGTACAAAAGAAAACTTTTCAAGATATTATTGAGAATATAACTAAGCAATTAGAGCAGGAAAAATCTAAATTAAATCCGACTAAAGCGGAGGATTTAAAAGTAGATAAACCTTCAGATAAAGAGACAACATTTCAATCAATTCAGCAGTCCAAAACTGAAACTAAAAAACAGACAGAATCAAACCCTAAATCTGAATCTCAAAAAGTAGCTAGTTCAGAAGTAAAAGAAGAAGAAAGCCTACCACCTAAACAAGATTATGCTTTCCAAGGTATAGGAATTTTATATGGCAAAATAGTCAGGCGATATGAGGATAATGATGCTTACTACAATCTGATTTCAGAAGGAAAAACTTATGGATTAATTTATAATAGCCCCAAGGTAAAAGAATTTCTCAGGCTAGACTACAATCCTGACAAAGATAGGTATGTAACTGTTTATCCTTACCTCACACATTTTCCCAACAAAAATACTCCCCCCAAACTAGCTTTTACCATAATTGCAGCCAATGATACTCCTCATTTAGATTTGAAGGTTAACGAGTTTAAACTATCAGGATTGTGGCAATTTATAGCGGTCTGTAAATGTCCTGTAATTTCTATTCATAGGAATAGAAAAGGAAAAGACGATCGCGTCTCACGATTAAAGAAAAAATTTGATAATGAGAAATTAAATAAGAAATTAACTAGGGCAAATCACGTTCCTGTGCTGTGGAGGGATGCTCTAGTTAAACCGTTTAGATTTAATCCTAAATTGGAGAAAGATCAACAAGGCTCACGCTACTTTGTAGAAATTAAAGCTAAATTTTTACCGGGTAGAGAACAATGGGGATTTATGGAACTATTTGGAGAGCCGACACTAGATGTTCCTAAGTATTATAAACCTGAGAAAATCTCTAATTCCCAAGTAGCATAATATCCTTTTCCCGACCGCAAATTGGGAAAACTCATCTTTACCGGAAAATTGGGTTGAAAGCCTCCCTCTGGAAGGGAGACTTTGTGTTATAGTGGAAACAGCGGAAAGGTATTCAACCGCTCTAAAAACCTATAGCTACTTAACTGTAGCGTTTGCACCTTGAAAAGTAGAGTTATGGAGTTTTGTACTGGTTAGCTTGTACATAGAAAAACTCGCTCGCAACAAGTATCAGAGAACCAAAGTTTTTTTTAAGGTTTGAACTGTACCGTAGGGCATACGGGAACGGGCTCTTGAAATAGAGCAAACGCTTGGGGAGAGAACCATCTCTGGACTAGATGCCGCAAGGTGTTTAGTTTAAGTGGACTCATTGAACCAAGAATCCTGGTTTCAGGAGAATCTCCGCGCCTTTAGGCCGGAGAGTATGTCAAGAATGTGGAGTTCTCTCCCGTTAAATCGCCTGATTATAACGGGAGACCCCTTGCCGAATCTAGTTGTTGATTTTGGTTTGAATCCCCATACACTCATATTGCTGTCTCCAGCAATCCTTCTTTAACTTAACAAATTCCTTCTCGAAACGCTTTAGCAGCAGCAAGAGGACTTGGATTCTGAATACATTCGGTTAATAACTCAATGTTTAATTCAGGTAAAACTTTGCTGCGATTAATCGCCTCATACCCAAAAGTTGTAGTGAATTGCTCCGAATCTTGTCGCAGATAGTAAATAGCAAGGCGATCGAATTGCCAAAACCAAACTTCTTGTATCCCAAGTTGTTGATAGAGAGCCAACTTATTAATCCCACCCGACGTGACAACGACTTCAATGGCCAAATCGGGGAATTCTTTATCTGTGCCAATACAATAACTCTCGTCTGGTTCCCCTCCCACAGACTGTTCAGACTTACTAAAAGTTGTGGAACCTGTGGGAAAGTATTCTGTGTTAGTTTCCAGAAAGTAAATTTCTAACAACGTTCCAATTCGGGTTTTTCCACTTTCATGCCGACGACTAGGGGCCACGATTTCCAAAACTCCATCTAAATAACTGATACGGTAGGAGGAGCGATCCCCCAAAACTGACAATAATGTTTCGTATTGTGACCAACTCACCGGACTAATGGTATGACGTTCTTCCGGGTCGTCAATCTGGAGACGTTCGGATAAGTCATTTAATAGAATCATAGTTTACTGAGCTATTGAAAAGAGCCTCTATTTTAACTCACGGGATGACAAGCAAGCTTAATGGTATATCTAAAGAGATTTTGACACTCTCACCGTTAAATCGGAGATTATAACGGGAGATTCTTGTATCACAGATTCTTAACTAGATAACAAATCAAACAAGTTGAGTTGTACCCCCGTCAGACTATCTCCACAAGCTTTTTCTTTAACCGTGTGCCCCACGGCTATTTGTAACGGCTTGCAAACAAAAACGCCTCGGCTCGCAAACAAGGCAATTTTCAGCTCACATTAATTGCAAATAAAAATAGGTTTCAGCTCACATTAACTGCAAATCAGCTCAAATTATTTGCAAATA
>NZ_JAAHGT010000412.1 GCF_010672385.1 Okeania sp. SIO2F4 | reverse complement strand
AATTCTTATTGCCTATTGCGCAATAAAAAGTTTCCGACCCTCATAGACAAAATTTATCCTGAGTAAAAATTCCTATTGCCTATTGCGCAATAAAAAGTTTCCATCACTCAAACATCAAATTTCCCCTGAGCAAAAATTCTTATTGCCTATTGCGCAATAAAAAGTTTCCGACCCTCATAGACAAAATTTATCCTGAGTAAAAATTCCTATTGCCTATTGCGCAATAAAAAGTTTCCATCACTCAAACATCAAATTTCCCCTAAGCAAAAATTCTTATTGCCTATTGCGCAATAAAAAGTTTCCGACCCTCATAGACAAAATTTATCCTGAGTAAAAATTCCTATTGCGTATTGCGCAATAAAAAGTTTCCGACCCTCATAGACAAAATTTATCCTGAGTAAAAATTCCTATTGCGTATTGCGCAATAAAAAGTTTCCGACCCTTATAGACAAAATTTTTCTGAGCAAAAATTCCCATTGCTCTATACGCAATAAAAAGTTTCCGACCCTCAAACATCAAATTTCCCCTAAGCAAAAATTCCTATTGCGTATTGCGCAATAAAAGTTTTTACCTACCTACAGATGAAATTTCGACTGAGCAAAAATTCCTATTGCGTATTGCGCAATAAAAGTTTTTACCTAGCCTACAGATGAAATTTCGACTGAGCAAAAATTCCTATTGCGTATTGCGCAATAAAAGTTTTTACCTAGCCTACAGATGAAATTTCGACTGAGTAAAAATTCCTATTGCGTATTGCGCAATAAAAGTTTTTACCTAGCCTACAGATGAAATTTCGACTGAGCAAAAATTCCTATTGCGTATTGCGCAATAAAAGCTACCACTCCAAAAATTCCTAGAAACTAAAAGCCACAATCCACAAGTCCTGTCTATAATTAATTAGATACAAATCTATCCAGTCCGAAAACTGGCCTTCATGGTTCATATCAAACGCCTGGAACTGACAAACTTTAAATCCTTCGGCGGCACAACGACAATTCCGTTGCTGCCGGGTTTTACTGTGGTTTCTGGACCTAACGGTTCTGGCAAATCTAATATTCTCGATGCACTTCTATTTTGCTTGGGCCTATCTACTTCCAAGGGTATGAGAGCCGAACGTCTGCCAGATTTGGTTAACAATAAATTGGCTGGACGTAAAACTGTAGAAACTATTGTTACTGTAACTTTTGATTTGGAAGACCTCTCCAATCAAAATAATGGCTATAAAGAACCAGACTCTTCACAGCCACAACTGCCGGAAGTAGAAGAAAATGGAGAGAAAATCTTAGCATCTGAATCTGAAGACCCTTTCGAGATAGCTAATTCTTTTGATTCATTAGTAGAGTGGAGTATTTCTCGCCGCCTCCGAGTTACTAAACAAGGTACTTATACTTCTACTTATTATATGAATGGTCAGCCATGTACTCTGACGGAACTTCACGAACAACTAAATCAACTTCGGGTTTATGCGGAAGGATATAATGTGGTTCTCCAGGGTGATGTGACTGGCATTATTTCGATGAAGCCTAGGGAACGTCGCGAGATTATTGATGAAATGGCAGGAGTCGCTCAGTTTGACAGAAAAATTTCTCTGGCAAAAGGCAAATTAGACGAGGTGAAGGAGCAGGAGGAAAAAAGTCGCATTGTGGAAAAAGAATTGCAGAAACAATGTGACCGTCTTTCCCAAGATTGTGTGAAGGCTAAAAAATATCAACAGTTACGAGGGGAGTTGGAGGAAAAGAGTCTCTGGCAAACTATTCTGAGATGGCAAAATCTCCAAAAGCAGGTATGGAAACTTCGGGAAAATATTGAGTCGGGCGATCGCTCCCTCGCCGAATTTAACGAAAATATTCAGACTAAACAAACTGAAATTCAGGAGGCTCAAACTGAATTAGACAAATTTAATGCTCAAGTAAAGGCTTTGGGGGAAGAGGAACTTTTAGCTTTACAGTCAAATCTGGCTACCCAAGAAGCGGAGCGCCGACAACTCCAGGAAAAGCAGAAAGAATTAGATACTACTATTAATCAGACCAAAACTAATTTTAGTCAACTAGAAGAGGAAGTAGATAGACTCCAGCAAAGTTTAGAAATATTAGCCACAGAAAAAATTGTTCAAAGTCAAAATCTCTCATCTTTAGAAGCTACCCGCAACGAGGCTCAAGAAATTCTGAACCAACAACGAGAGTCAGCTAGTGCCATTGCCGATACTGCCGAAGCTTGGGTAAAACAACAAGCTCAACTTCATCATCAAATTGAAACTCTACAACAAACCGTTAACCCCCAACAGACGGAGCAAGCTAGAGTTAGGGAAAAAATTTACCAGTTAGAAAAGCAAATTCAAGAACAACAGGAGTCTCTAGGAACTTTAGAAGTAGAAATTGAAAATCAGACGAAATACTACGAACAGATCAAAGAGTCAAAAGAAGCATCAAGTTATCAAGTAGAATCTTTGACTAAACAATTGGAGGCTGTGGAACAAGAACTACAAATTCAGCAAGATACTCAAACTCGCCTCCTTCAAGAACAGAGAGATAGACAAAGAAAACTTGATAAATTAGAAGCCCAACAACAGGCAATTCAAGAAGCGACAGGTACTTATGCCACCAAAATGCTACAACAGTCGGGTATTTCCGGCATTTGTGGATTAGTGGCACAACTGGGGAAAGTCGAACCTAAATATCAATTAGCTTTAGAAATAGCTGCGGGTGCCCGTCTAGGAAATATGGTAGTCGAAAATGATCGAGTGGCTGCCTCCGGAATTGAATTTTTGAAAAAGCAAAAAGCTGGCAGAATGACATTTTTGCCTCTGAATAAAATTAGACCTCCCAGACTCAACCAAGATAATAGTTTACGTTGGGGAGCAGCCGGATTTATAGATTATGCTGTAAATTTGATAGACTGTGACTTTCGCTACGGAAATATTTTTGCTTATGTGTTTGGTTCAACCGTGGTCTTTGATACCTTGGCAAATGCCAGACAACATTTAGGTAAATATCGGATAGTTACTCTCGATGGGGAAATATTGGAGAGTAGTGGGGCGATGACTGGTGGAAGTATGTCGCGCCGTTCGGGAAGCTTGCATTTTGGCACCGTTGATGATAGTGATTCGACAGAAATAGGAGAAATGGAAAGCCATCGTCAACGTTTACAAGAAATAGATATAGTTCTGGAGCGATGTGTGGCAGAAATTTCTAAACTCCAAGAAAAGGTAAAAGAGCGATCGCAAGCTTTGATGGAAGGAAGGCAGTATTTTCGGGAAACTCAGCTCAAAGTAGAACAAATTGAGGCAGAATTGCAAAAATTGACCAAACAACAGGAGCAAGGGCAAGGGCAATTAGAGAAAAATACTCAAGAACTGGCTAATGCTCAAACTAGATTAGTATCCCTAGATCGAGAAATTCCAGTTCAGGAAACTCAGTTAACTCAGCTAAGAGAAACTTTGGCCGAGTTGGAAAAATCTCATACTCACAGTGAATGGCAACAGATGCAAAGTATGATTCGGTCTCAAGAGGCAGTTTTGCAAGAACGGGAAACTACTTTACGGACTGCCGAACAACAACTACAAGATTTAGAAAATCAACAACAGCTCTTACAAGAAAAGGTCGAAGCAACTTCCCGTCGCCGTTCAGAATATCAAGAGCAAGAATTAAAGGCTAAAAATACCATAAAAGAAGTAAATAGTCAAATTTTAGTTGTGCATGAGCAAATTGCCCAGACTAAAGCAGGAATGGCCAAAGCAGAAGAAAAATTAGGGACAGAGAAACAAAAAAGAGACCAAGCAGAGGCAAATCTACGGGAACTTCATTTAGCTAAACAACAATTAGAATGGCAACTACAAAAATTACAGGAATCTCAACAGGGACGTCGGGAACAGTTAGTCGCTTTGCAAACCCAGTTAGAAGAGCAAAAAGCAGAAGTGCCTGACCCAATCCCAACAGTGCCGGAAAATATTAAAATGGGAGAATTAGAAAAGGAGGTCAGAGCCCTACAGAAACAACTTCAAGCTCTAGAACCTGTAAATATGTTAGCCCTCGAAGAATATGAGCAAACTCAGAAACGACTAGAAGAATTAAGTCAAAAATTATCCACTCTGGAAGGAGAGCGAACAGAACTGTTGTTAAGAATAGAAAACTTTACTACCCTAAGACAACGTTCATTTTTTGAAGCTTTTGATGCTGTGAATCAAAATTTTCAGACAATCTTTGCCACACTTTCTGAAGGAGACGGTTATCTCCAACTAGAGAACCAAGAAGATCCCTTTAATAGTGGGTTAAATTTAGTCGCTCATCCCAAAGGAAAGCCAGTACAAAGATTAGCCTCTATGTCTGGAGGAGAAAAATCTTTAACAGCCTTGAGCTTTATTTTTGCTCTACAACGTTACCGTCCATCTCCTTTTTATGCCTTTGACGAAGTAGATATGTTTCTAGATGGGGCAAATGTAGAGCGATTAGCTAAAATGATAAAACAACAGGCACAACAAGCTCAGTTTATTGTTGTCAGTCTACGGAGGCCAATGATGGAATCATCTGAACGTACTATCGGAGTGACCCAAGCTAGGGGTGCTCATACCCAAGTTTTAGGGATTAAAATGACTAGATAGGGAATAGGGAATAGGGAGTAGGGAGTAGGGAGTAGGGAGTAGGGGAGTATTGTTCAATCTTTTTCCTGAATTGCCTAATTCCCACAGACGACTTCTGACTCAAACTAGCTATTAGCTAGGACTTATAGCAGAAACCATATATATAGCGTTTAAAACTATAACGTTATGGTTTTTTAACTCTATATGTACTACCTTTGCGTAATTCCTGTTAGCTTTCAGCTTTCAGGAAAAATAGATGAGGAGATGGGGAGTAATTTTCAATCTTTTTCCTGCATTGCCTAATTCCAAGGGATAACTCCTAACTCAAAAGTTTAATCGCGGGCTAAGATACTATGATTGGTTTTATAGACCAAAAGAAGCTGATTGCTGAAATGCTGAGTGCTAAATTATCAGACAGTGCCTTATATCCCTCGCTTAAAAGACGAGGGATATAAGGCACGAAGCGTTCAGCCAAGCTAACTAAAGTTAGCCCGAAACATGGTATAATTATAACTTTTAAACGATCAAAAAATGTACGGTTGTCAGCAAGTTTTAGTAAGTCAAAATAACGACTTAAAGAATATCTTAACTTTCTTGTGTAGTGAATCCCACAAGCTTACTAATATGGGGATATATTATGCTAGGCAACTATACTTTAAAGCCCAAAAAATAATTGGGAAATTTGATTTAATTGAGCAATACAAAACCAGTTATCACTACAAGGTTTTACATTCTCAAGGAGCGCAACAAATACTAATAAGTGTAGGAGAGTCTTTTAAGTCATACAAAAAATTGATCGAAGCTTACTTGAAAGGCGAGGCAACCGACAAACCAAGAATTCCTAACTACACAAAGAAAGGAGGATTGGCTACACTTAGCTACCCCAAGCAAGCACTAAAATTAAAAGGCAATCAAGTAAGAGTGCCATTGGGTAAGACTTGTAAGGGTTGGTTTGGACTAGATAGCTTCTATATTCCGATGCCATCCAATCTTAACTTTGCAGACATTAAGGAATTAAGAATACTACCTAGGAACATTTGTTTCTACTTTGAGTTTGTCTATAAAAAAGAGACTAAAAAAGTAGAATTAAATGCTAACAATGTTCTAGGGATTGACCCTGGCTTAAATAATTGGCTAACTTGTGTATCAAATGTTGAAACTAGCTTGATTGTTGATGGGAAACACATCAAGTCAATGAATCGTTGGTATAACAAGCAAGTATCTACTATTAAAGAGAAGAAACCACAAAGGTTTTGGAACAATAAATTAGCTTTGATAACAGAAAAACGTAATAGACAGATGCGTGATGGCATCAACAAAGCAGCAAGAATAGTAATGAATCATTGCCTAGAAAATAATATCGGTACTATCGTTTTTGGTTGGAACAAAGGCAACAAAGATTCAATCAATATTGGCCAAAAAAATAATTCTGAGTTCGTACCTATCCCCACAGCACGACTCAAAGACAGAATTGCTCAATTGTGCGAGCAATATGGAATTCAGTTTGTTGAAACTGAAGAATCCTATACCAGTAAAGCTAGTTTTTTAGATGGTGACTATCTGCCAACAATAGGTGAAAAACCCCAGAATTGGAAACCGTCGGGAAGAAGAACTAAGCGCGGTCTGTATCGTGTTGGATACGGACAATGGTATTTAAACGCTGAGTGTAATGGTGCACTCAACATATTAAGAAAAGTAAGCAGAAGGCTAGGCTTAGACCTTAGCCGACTGTCTAGGGGAATTTTGACCAGTCCCCACAGAATTAAACTGTGGTCAGTTAATCGGAAAACACGGAAAGAAGCGTCTTTAGACCTTCTTGAAGTATCCGCTGAGAATCCTCCGTCATTTATGCGGAGGAGTGGTCAATGATAAATTATAATTGTATCTAACTTTTGACTTTTGATTTGTTTTTTTTATTTAAAAATCAGGATTAGACTATAATGACATCTGAAAAAATCCGTCAACGCTCCGAATTATTAGGAACTCAAATAATTACTCGTGATAAAGGTAAACGCCTAGGGGTAGTAAGTCAGTTATGGGTAGATGTTGATAGACGAGAGGTGGTAGCTATTGGACTACGGGACAATATATTGGCAGTGGCTGGAATACCCAAGTTTATGTTTCTCAAGAATATTCGTGAAATAGGCGATGTTATCTTAGTAGATGATGAAGAAGTAGTGGAAGAAGATATTGATGCTGAAGCCTATAGTAGTCTGATAAATAGTGAAGTATTGACAGAAAATGGAGAACTGTTAGGCCGAGTTAGAGGTTTCAAACTTGATACCAGAGATGGTAAAGTTTTGTCATTGATTATCGCTTCTATTGGTATACCCCAAATTCCAGAGCAAGTTATTAGCACTTATGAACTGTCAATTGATGAAATTGTCAGCAGTGGACCGAATCGTTTGATTGTCTTTGAAGGTTCTGAAGAAAAACTACAACAATTAACAGTAGGAGTATTAGAACGTCTAGGTTTAGGGGAAGCTCCTTGGCAAAGAGAAGAAGAGGGATTATATTATCCTCCTACTGTGAAACCTGAGAATCAATTAACTTCAGGAACACCAGTGACTCGTGAACCTATTCGTACAGTATCACCTTCTAGTCAGGAAACATGGGATGAAGACTGGGCTGAACCAGATCCAATAAGACGTAGAGTAGTTGAACCAGAACGAGTTTATGATGACTATTATCAGCCAGAAGAGGCTGCTCCTCCACGGCAACTAGAACGAGAAACAGTCTATGATGATTATTATGAGCCAGAACCTGTAGCTCCGCCATCCGCACGCCAGGTCAGACGAGAACCTACTAATGACGATTACTATGAAGAAGATAATTGGGGCGATTCAGGTGCTGAATATGATTATGAAGAGGATAAAAATCAGCAGAAAGATTATCAAGCAACTCCAGAGTATGAATATGATGAGGAGATAGAGAAAGATGCTTGGGCTGATGATGAGGCTCCAAAACCTTATCAAGCAACCCGTGTGAATATTCCTCAGAAAACTAAGGTGCCAGAATATGAAGAGGAACCAGGTGGTTATTAAGTAAATATTAGGTAATTTCAGTGAGCCTCCTAGGGTCGTAACTGCGTTTTTTCCGTTTGTCATGCTCCGCAAATATGTTGCGCAGCGTTTGACTACGGAATATGAAAAACGGAGTTGTCCTATAGCAAAACAGTTAACATTACCTCCTACTAAAGTAAGAGGCTTGAGACCTGATTTTCTAGTGATAAACTCATGGTTTTAGGGCAATTTTAAGAAAAAAATTCATCAAAATAATTGGGTCTAATACCAGTTTCAAAAAATAATGCTAGATTAACTTTTTTTGTAGTTAGGGAAGACCTGAATTTTGCTATGTAGCAAAATAAAATAAAGAGCAAGGTTTTTCTCTATTCCCTAAATGTTTTTGGATGGTTGCTCAAAATTCCCGTTACAAAAACAACTTTTGAGTTCTGTCAGTCCCCAACGGACGGCTCCCCTATCTTAACTTCTGAGTTTGTTAATTGCCCATCTTTAGGAGCTTGCTTACCAAACTCCA
>NZ_JAAHGT010000411.1 GCF_010672385.1 Okeania sp. SIO2F4 | reverse complement strand
ATCTGCTTCAGGTTGCTTATTTCCTGTTGTAGAGTTCTCCAAGAAGTTGAAAATTAAATCTCGGTTACTTCCTGTTTGGAGAAAATTTTCATCTGCTTGAGGTGGTCTATTTCCTGTTGGATAATTTTGGGAGAAGTCTAAAGTTGAATCTTGGTTACTTCCTGTTTGGAGAAAATTTTCATCTGCTTGAGGTGGTCTATTTCCTATTGGATAATTTTGGTAGAAGTCTAAAGTTGAATCTCGCTTGCTTCCTGTTTCCTGAAAATTTTTATCTGGTTGGGGTTGCCTATTTCCTGTTGTGGAGTTCTCCAAGAAGTCTATTTGATTGAGGTAAGATTCTAAAACTTGGTAAGTATTATCAGTAGAACCATCATCAATAATAATAATTTCCCACAAAGTATAAGTTTGAATAAAAATACTTTCAATCGCTTTAAGAATATAATCAGCATTATTGAAAGTCGGAATAACCACACTAACCAATGGCAAACCATTTGGCATAATTTTATTTATTAAAAGTTGCCACTCTGGTATTTGATTCAAAGAAACTGAATTAAATGAATAGTTTTCTAGGGAAGCATAATAGTCAAAATAATAGAGCCACTCACAAATAGTTTTAAGAACAGAAACAAGAGAAAATTTTAAAGATTTATGCAAATAATCAGCCATTTCACGGAAGTAGCCAGATTTATATAAACACCAACAATTCCAAATTAGAGAACCGTAGCGTAATTCTCTCTCTAAATGTTGAATTTCTGGAGAGAGATTAGGATTAGAAAAAAGTTCATCCAAAATTTTTTCTTCTACTTCTGTTTGAGCAAGTAAATTTCGCGTCATATTACCACCATGTTGACGATAACAGACCGCAACTTTGGGAAACCAAATGGCTTGACAACCTGCTAAAGCTAATCGAATTACAATATCAAAATCTTCTAGTCTGCGTAAATTTTCATTAAACCCATTTACTCTTTCCAACCATTCTTTCCGAAACATCATACCACTAGGATTAGTAGCTTTCCATTTTAACCAACTTACTAAGTCTAATTCTGGAGACTTATGCCAAGGTTCAACATCTTGAATTTTTTCTCCTTTTTCATTAACAACTCGCCACCCACTTTGTACTAAACCTATATTTGGTTGAGCATGGAAAATAGCTACTTGTTCTTGAAGTTTATAAGAGAGAAATAAATCATCAGCATCCAGGAGAGCAATTAATTCTCCTTTTGCCATTTTTATCCCTTGGTTACGAGTAGCAGATAATCCTTTATTTTCTTGATAAAAATAACGAATTTTTTTCATGTACGGCTGTAAGACTTGATCGGTATTATCTGTGGAACCGTCATTTATAACAATAATTTCATAGTCAGTATAGGTTTGATTTAAGACACTTTCAATTGCTTGGGCAATGTAGAATTCACAATTATAAACAGGAATAATTACGCTTACTTTTGGATTCATAAAAGTTTGTGACATGATGGTTATATACTTTTAATTTAGCTACTCTTGTTTTGCTATTCCCTAGAAAAAGAAAAAGAAAGATATTAAACATTCAGCTATGATCTAGTCAGCTCTCAGGTATGACGGCAAACTGCTAAGATTAGCAATTGAGCTTCTTAAATGTGAAAATTTTTATAACAGTTAATATTAACGGCAAATTTTTAAAATTATCAGTTCTGAGTTATGACTCTTAACTACAACCAAAATATTACACTGAAATAGAATTACTATAGCGTTTCTCAGGCTAATGAGGTACACCTATCTTTATTTATATTCTATTCCCTGTTTCCCGAATTACTACTACGAATTTTGTACCTCACTTATAAATGGGAATTGCTATAACTATCAAAATTAGGAGAATAACAATGGAGCCAAAAATATCTGTAGTTAATCTACATCAAAAAGCAGAAATATATTTAGCTCAAGGAAAATTAGAAAAGGCAATAGCAGCTTGTCAGCAAGTATTAGAAATTGAGTCTAATTTTCCACCCACCTGTAAAATATTGGGAAATATTTGGCAAAGAATGGGTGAGATAGACAAAGCAAAAGACTGGTATATAAAAGCGATAAATCAACAACCAAATTTGGCGGAAGTTCATGCAAATTTGGGGAGTATATATGCACAACAAAAACAATGGCAGTTAGGAATTGAATGTTACAAAGAAGCTATTGGTATTAAACCAAATATTCCTGGTTTTTATCGGAACTTAGGAAAAATTTGGCAGCAACTGGGAAAAGTAGAATTAGCCAGAGATTGTCAAGAACAAGTATTGATTATAGAAGGGAAGTATCTTCAAGCTTCAGAATATTTCAAACAGGGAAAAAACTGCTTAGAAAATGGTGAGATAGAAGAGGCGATCGCCTCTTTTCAGATAGCCATAAAATTCAATCCATCTTTGGCAGGTGCTTATCAAAATTTAGGAGATATTTCACTGAAAACAAAAGAGTTCAATGAGGCAATAAATTATTATCAAAAAGCTATTGAAATGAAACCTGACTTATGGGTAGTTCATCATAAACTAGGGAAAGTATTTCAGGAAATAGGAGAATTAGATGCAGCAATTAATAGTTTCCGTCTTGCTATAGAAATTAACCCTAATTTTCTCTGGTCTTACACAAAATTAGGAGACATTCTGTCTCAACAGGGAGAATTAGACGAGGCAGAAAAATCTTATCAAAAAGTGATAGAACTAAAATCTGATATTTGGGAAGTTAGCCGAAAATTAGTCGATATTCAACTACAAAGAGGAAAGTTAGATGCAGTTATTACTCGGTGTATACAGGTCAGAGAAATTAATCCTAACTTAGCTTGGTTTAATCAAAGGTTACAAGAAAATATCTCAAAATTAGAAGCACACGATCGAGCCATAAATTATTACCGAGACTTACTAAAAACTGAACCAAAGAATATAAAATGGCTTGATGCTCTAGGGGAAAGGTTAGTAAAAATCCAAGAATGGGATGAAGCAATTATTGTTTACCGTCGTGCCATAGAATTAGAACCAAATAACCATTTATTCCACAGAAGATTAGCAGATGCTTTGCAAGAGAAAGGTTTGTTAGAAGCAGCAGTTTCTAGTTATCAAAAAACCATTGAGATTAATCCAACATTATCTTGGTCATATTACAACTTTGGAGAAGCACTGAGAAAAATACACAGGTCGGATGAAGCAATTATTGTTTACCGTCGTGCTATGGAATTAGAACCAAATAACCATTTATTTCAGAGAAGATTAGCAGATGTTTTGCAAGAAAAAGGTTTATTAGATGAAGCAATTTCTATTTATCAAAGAGCTATAGAAATTAATTCCAAATCTTGTTGGCATTATGCAGCATTAGGAAATGCTTATATTCAACAGGAGAATTTATTAGGAGCTATACCTTGTTTAATTCAAGCCTTAAAAATTAGACCAGATTATTACGATGTTCATAAAAAAATAGAATATATTCTCAAAAAACAAGATCGCCACAAAGAAGCTTACCTCTGGAAAACTCAGCAAAAATTACCGCAGAATTGGCTGAGAAAGTTTTTGAATTTAACAAGAGATTGGGAAATTACCTCTGACTCTCTAGAAACTAATATAACTAAGATAAAAATTTATTCAGATACCCAAATAAATTTATTAGCCTCTCAAACAATTGAAGCAAAAATTCATCAAAATTTCCAAGATAAAAAGGTTAATTCAGGTGCAGCTTTTGTAACAGTCATTCCAGAAGGAAGAGGTTGTGTTGATTTAGGAACAAGTGCAATTATTACTTCAGATAATAAGTTAGTAAGGGATATTTCTACAGGTTGTGCTGAAGTGGTTATTTCTTCTTCCGAATTGCCTCCCATTAATTATATAGATGGTACGGTAGCATTTTTATCTTCAAAGTGGGCAGAATTAATATATTTCCACTGGATGTTTCATGTAGTTGCACGGATAGATTTGCTGCGTCGAACTAACCTAGTAATAGATAAATTTGTCTTTACCAGATGTGAGAAAAAATTTCAAATAGAAACTATTGCTGCCCTAGGAATTAAACAATCTCAAGTCATAGAAAGTCGATTTTTTCCTCACATCAAAGCTCAAAAATTAGTTGTACCCTCTTCATATAAACCCAAGAAAGGAAATATCAAAGTTAGCAAATGGAGTTGTGAGTTTTTGCGAAGTTTATTTCTCAAATCAGAAACTATAGAAAAATTATCCAGTAAACCAGAACGAATATATATAAGTCGAAGATTAGCATCATGGCGACGAGTTGTTAATGAAGAAGAAGTAGTTAATATGTTAGAGAAATTTGGTTTTATTCCTCTTACTCTGGAATCAATTTCTATAGTAGAACAAGCATCATATATGGCTGCTGCTAAAGTGATTTTAGCTCCTCATGGTGCTGGACTTACAAATCTAGTATTTTGTAGTCCAGGGACAAAAGTGATTGAGATTTTTTCTCCCAAGTATAGTAGCAGTTCTTACTGGCAAATTAGTAATTTATGCAACCTCCTACACTATTACTTAATAGGTGAAAATTTTGAGAATGACAACTCAGGTAAAATTCCTTGGAAGCCAGATATTCTTGTAGATTTAAACAAACTACAAAAAATTATAAAGTTTGCAGAAGTTGAATAAATATCAGTAGATAAACATGAATAATCAAAAATTTGTATTAGATTTATATCAAGAAGCTGAATCTTGCTTTGCCCAAGAAAAATTACATGAAGCGGAAATTATCTGTGACAAAATAATTGAGATACGATCGGATTTTGCTCCTGCTTATAATACTCTGGGAAAAGTTCTAGAAGCAATGGGTAAATTAGAGTTAGCAAAAGAGAATTATCAACAAGGAATTTCCATAAATCCAAATCTAGTAGAAGCTTATACTAATTTAGGTAATTTACATTCTCAAGAAAAACAATGGTCTCTAGCAATTACAAGTTATAGTCAGGCACTTCATTTAAACAAAAATCAAGCAGAAACTTACTATAAATTAGGAGAAGCATTACTGCAATTAGAAAAATTGGATGAAGCGGCGATTACATATAGAAAAGCAACAGAACTAAATCCAAATTTTCCTTGGTCTTACCACAAATTGGGAGAAGCATTACTGCAATTAAAAAAATGGGATGAAGCTATTATTGCCTACAGAAAATTTATTGAACTAAATCCAGATTTTCCTTGGTCTTACCAAAAATTAGGAACAGCTTTATTGGAACTAGAAAAATGGGATAAAGCTATTATTGCCTACAGAAAATTTATTGAACTAAATCCAAATTTTCCTTGGTCTTACCAAAAATTAGGAACAGCTTTATTGAAGCTAGAAAAATGGGATGAAGCTGTCAAAGTTTATCGTCGTGCTATTGAATTAAAGCCTGATTTATATTTGCCTTACAAAAATTTAGGGGATGCTTTAATGCAATTATCAAAATACTCCGAAGCAGTAACAGTTTATCGCCAAGCTATAGAAATAAACCCCAATAAAGATGTAACTTACAATAATTTAGCTAATGCTTTAGTAAAACTTGAAAGATATTCAGAAGCAGTATTAGTCTACCGTCAAGCCATAAAAATTAATCCTAATTCCTCTTTATATTACAATCAATTAGTAGCAGCATTAGTTAGGTTAGCCGAAGTAGACAAAACTAGAAAGTTTGATATTTATACTGAAGCTACCTCCTGTTATAAAACTTTAATCAAATTTCAACCTAAGCAAAGAGAAAATTATCATAAATTAGCAGATATTTTCCAAAAGCAAGGAAAATTTGAGGCAGCAATTGATAGTTATATGCAGGCGATAGAATTAAAACCAGATATACCTTGGTCTTATAACAACCTAGGAGAAGTATTAGTTAAACTTCAAAGGTGGAATGAAGCAATATTCACCTTTTTAACTGCCTTAAATATTGAGTCAAATATGCCTTGGATATATCAAAAACTCGGAGAAGCGTTAGGGCAAATATCTCAAGGTAATTTAGAGAATAAAATTAGTTATTATTGTCAGGCAATACAAAATTATCGGACAGAGATAATTAACTCTAAATTAGTGCTGAGTCTACCGCGAAATTCAGACTTATATCTATATTTAGGAAATGCTCTGACAGAAAAAGAGCAATATAAAGGAGCAGTAATTATTTATAATATGGCTCTGCAACTTAAGGTAAATGACCGAGAGATTATAAATCAACTCCAGAAAACTTTAAAGAAACAAGCTGAATTAGAAGGAGAAGTAGAAAAATGTCGTAGAGCGATTAAACAAAACCCAAAATATTCTAAATTTTACTATGATTTAGGAATAGCTTTAATTCGACAAGAGGAGTGGGAACAAGCAAGTCTAGCTTTTCTCAAAGCTATTGAGTTAAAACCAGAAACAAATTGGTCTTATAGTCGCTTCTGGAATTACTTAAAACAATCAGATAAACTTCAAGAAGTAGTAAATTTTTACCGTAGAATTCTGCAAAAGAAACCAGACTCTATTTTATGTAACTTAAACTTAGGAGAAGTTTTAACCGAACAAGGAAAAATAGATGAAGCTATTACTTCTTATCAAACAGCTTGTTACCAGCAAACTTTAAAATCTCATCCTGATTTTACGAACAGATATTGGCATCAGAAACAAGTAGCACATCCTAACTTTATTATTATTGGTACTGGCAAAAGTGGCACTACCTCTCTATATAATTATCTGACTCAACATCCTCAAATTTTACCTGCCATTAAAAAAGAAATATATTTTTGGTCTAGATATTTTGATAAAGGAATAGATTGGTATTTAGCTCATTTTCCTCCTATTCCAGAAGAAACAAAATTTTTAACTGGAGAAGCAACTCCTACCTATATTAATAGTCGGCATACTCCAGAAAGACTATTTAGGATTTTTCCTAAAATTAAACTGATTTTAATTTTGCGCAACCCAGTAGATAGAGCAGTTTCTCACTATTATCACGAAGTTAGATTAAAGATGGAAAATAAATCTTTATCAGAAGTAATTTATTCTCAGTTAGAAAGACTGCAAAAAATTCCAGAATCTTCCCTTCAAGAAGCTTACTGGAATCATATATCTTATTATGTGAGTTATGGAGTTTATGTTGAATTTATCAAAAAATGGATGACTATTTTTCCCAGAGAACAATTCCTCATTTTGAGGAGCGAAGAATTTTATCAAGAACCAGAAACTACGATGGAAAAAGTTTTTAATTTTCTTGATTTACCAAAACATCAGCTCCAGAATTATCAAAAATTAAATTCTGGGTCTTATCCTAATATTCCTCCATTAATTTACTCCACTTTAAGTAATTATTTCCAACCCTATAATCAAAAACTTGAAGAGTATCTAGGTATGAAATTTAATTGGGAATAATCATTTGTAAGCATTCAGCAGTCACCTATCAGCTATGAGCTATTAATTAATTGCTTGATAAGCAGGAATTAGTCTTGAGAAAATTCAAATAAAAAAACTGATATTGACCAAGATAAGTCTATATTCATTATTTATAAAACAGCTAAAAGCAGACTGCGAGTTAGCTGTTTTGCTACCGCACAACTTTGTTTTTCATATTCCGTAAGAAAACGCTGCGCGACATGAATGCGGAGAATTTCGGCACAGAAATACTTACTTTACTTTTTTCCTATTTATTGATTTATTCTGATTTATAAAATTATATTCTGAATTCTTATGTCTGACTCCTATAATCAAATTTACTGTAAACATTCAGCCTTTGGCTATGAGTCATTAACTCATTATTTTGTCAGGAGGAATTAGTTTCCAAGGAGAATTCAAAGTTATTCATAAAAAGTTCATCAGCTAACCTTAGTAGTTATTACTTTCACTCATCCGAATACTGACTGGTAATAGCTTCTTAATGGTAAACATTCAGGAGTCAGCTATCAGCTATTAGCTATTAATTCATTGTCTGATAAGCAGGAATTAATGTTGAGAAAATTCAAATAAAAAAATTGACATTGACCAAGATAAGTCTATATTCATTATTTATGAAACAGCTAAAAGCAGACTGCGAGTTAGCTGTTTTGCTACCGCACAACTTCGTTTTTCATATTCCGTAAGAAAACGCTGCGCGACATGAATGCGGAGAATTTCGGCACAGAAATACTTACTTTACTTTTTTCCTATTTATTGATTTATTCTGATTTATAAAATTATATTCTGAATTCT
>NZ_JAAHGT010000410.1 GCF_010672385.1 Okeania sp. SIO2F4 | reverse complement strand
CTCTCCAGTGCCAATTCCTGCTGATAGCAATTTAGAATTAACATGGAGAATTTTTGGCGGGAAATTTTCTGACATATTGTTGTTAGCTCTTAAGCAACGTTGCTATAATGAAGGAATAGGTATAGATCAAGAAACCTTGGCAAGCCAATTTCGTCTACACTTACATCGAGGTATTGGATACTTAGCTGGTAACCAAAATATTAAAAAGATGGAAGACTTAATAATAACTGTTATTTCCTCGTACTAATTAATACTAATAGTAGTTATTTATCATTAATTAATTGAGGGATTCTAATCATAAACTTGAGGTTAAAACAGCTATAATTAAGTAAAAAAAATGTAGATAAGAAGGAAACAGGAAAATAATTATGGTAGTTAATTCTAAAAAGAAATATATAAATATTATGGAACAGATGGTAGCAGATGAAGTAAATCGTCAAATTACTTTACTTCCTCAAAAGTTAGCCAAATATATTAAACGAGCTGATGTAGAAACTTATGCCCTGAATCGTCTCCCTCCCCTATATGCTTCAAGTAAGGAAGGTTGGAAGTTCCAAACAAAAAAAGCAGAAGAAGATTATCAAAAGCAGATTGTTGCAGGAGTACGTCATGCTTTTGCTGCAGTACAAAGAGATCTTCTGAAAAGCTCAACTCCTTTATTTGTAGAAGAAACTCAAAAAGCATTTTCCTCAAAACCAGCATCAGCATCTACTTCAGAATCTGAAGAAAACAAGAGTAAAGACTATAGCTGGCATCATAGTCGCTACTATCGCTTAGGGAGTGCTAGAAAATAAATATATTTTATATTTTGAAATGGCTAATATTTGCCAGTCAACTATTAGGCATTTTATAGATATTTATTATTGATTGGCAAATTTTTATAATTTTTACCCATAGGAGTAATGTTCAACAATTAATAATTAATTATTAATTGTTCTTATAACAGATAGGATTGCCTAAAAGGAATTTTTTTTCTTTCTCTTGGTCGATTGGATATGGCGCACTTCGGAGCGGCTCTGCACTCTTCGGGAAACCTCGCCATCCCATCCTAGGTCATGCTCCGCTTTCCGACCCCTCTCTTCGTCGATTGGATATGGTTGTAACCCATCCATCCCATCCCAAGGTCATGCTCCGCTTTCCGACCGCTCTCTTGGTCGATTGGAGGCAAGCGAGGAGACCTCGCCATCCAAGGACCGCTTTTTCTCGATGAATGGAGAGGCTTTATACCTTAATTTTTCGGTAAAAAAATAGATTGTCAATCAATCAAACTACCACAGGATGGCAGAAATAACTAGCCAGTTACAAAATCCCAAAAGCCTTACCAATCAATATTTTTGATTTTTAACTCTCTTGAGTCCGCCTGACATTTTATCTCAATGTTGGCCCTTGACCCGCGCTCTCCTGCCAAGGGAGCTGAGATATGGGAAAACCAATCAATTTTGCGGTTTTTCCAAAGCGTGTGCTATGGTATTTAAAGGCTGCTGGGCTAGCAGTGTCTAGTGGAGCCGTCGGATTGGCGACGTACTGTGGAGCGCGCCTTTAGACCGGAAAGAGGCTTCGACCTCAGAGGCTGGTGCATTGTTTCGCTGCGCGACATGAAAAGCGCAGCTCCTCTGCAAGAGGCAGCAGAAAACCCAAATAGCGCGATGGTTAGGAATCCCGCGCTGTCACGCAAGTGCAGCCTCGGGAGGATTTCAATTGCGGAGTGTTTTCCCAAGGAAATAGAGACTTTAGAATTGCTTACTTATCTAGTGCCACTATCTACTTTTAAGAATACAAATAAGATTATGTTGATTAATTAAGTGTTTAATAACAAAGGGAAAAAATGTCCGATAGGGCCTTGACCGTGACCAATTTCCAAAGCATATTTTAAAGCATTTGTCACATAATCCTTAGCCAATTTAACAGCAGAAAATAAATCTTTCCCTTGGGCTAAATTAGCTGCTATTGCTGCTGAGAGAGTACAACCAGTACCATGAGTATTAGTAGTATCAACTGTAGCAGTTGTCAAAGTTTCAAAGCACTCCCCATCAAACCAAACATCTGCTCCTCGGAAATTATGCTTCAGAGCGCCCCCCTTGACCAGAACAGTCTTGACCCCTAATTTGTGAATTTTCTCAGCCGCCAGTCGCATATCATCAATATCATTAATACTTAAACCCGTAAAAATCTGGGCCTCATAAATATTAGGAGTAACAATACTGGCCTTTGGTAGCAAAAAATCCCGTAACGCTGCCACCGCCGAATCATCAATCAACTGAACACCTGCACGGGATACCATTACTGGGTCTACCACCAATTGTTTTAAACTTAAAGCTTCCACCGTCTCAGCCACAGCCAAAATAATCTCTTGGTTTAGTAACATTCCTGTTTTAGTAGCGTGGACACCTATATCTTTAACAACCGCTTCAATTTGTGCTTTGACCGCTTCTGGTAACAAAGCATCAACCCTATTCACTCCCAAAGTATTTTGAGCAGTGATACAAGTCAAAGCACTTGTACCATGAACACAGTGAAAAGCAAAAGTACGCAAATCTGCCTGAATACCTGCTCCACCGCCACTATCAGAACCAGCAATAGTCAAAGCAACAGGAATACTTGATGCCATTAAATCAACCATAACCATTTTATAGAATTTATAGAAGCCCTAAGCGTATCTCCAGAAAAGAGGGAGTAGGAAATAGGGAGTAGGGGGAAAGAATTTATCAGTTAGTCAGGACTTACGCACCAGACCATACATATAGAGTTCAAAACTGTAACGTTATAGTTTTTTAACTCTATATATAGTACTTTTGCGTAAGTCCTGTTAGTATCAATAATTGATTTGATTTTTTATTATTTAGATATCTCTATTTGGTCTAAATCCCCAGGATATTTATTTTTGAAGAGCGCTCTAGGGTCTGGGGGAATTAGGCATGCTTGAGAAAAAGATTGAAAAATACTCCCATACACCTCCAATACCCTATCTCCCCACACTCCCTTTTCATAGATCCCAAATGGGTTCTATAGGGCTAACTACTCAAGTCGAATAGTTGGACATATCTAGATAAATCTTAAAAATTAATGTTTGAAAGTTTGCTACAATTATAGAAAGCAATAAACAAGCTTATAAAAATCGACTTAAACTTTTAAGAAGTTATGGCCAATGGTAAACAGCCACGAGAAAGGTGGTTGAGAAATCCATTAACCTTAAATGTCCTGAAAATAATGGAACACAGTCGCAAAGTTTTCAAGATTTATTTCGATATCAGTAGGTGGAGTTCCCACCGATTTTAAGCCTGTGGAGAGAATAAGTTACAGACTGCGGTCGGTGGTTCTCACAGAAGCACCGAAGCTAGTCTCCAAAGCTCAAAATACTATTTTGGGTAAGTTTGGGTAAGTTCAGTAGAACGGAGTTAGATATCAAGAAATTTCCTTTGCTTTAATATTATCTATTAGGATTAGGTGGATTTCGTCGCCTTTGCAGAAAGTCAGGAATATCTAATCCTGGTAATTTTTTTTGTGGCTCAGTAGTTTGAGTAGAAGTCTGAGTAGGATTCGATATTGGTCGTCTTGGTTGCACCTTTTCCTGAGTAGGTTGAGTTTGTACTTCCCCACTAAAACCAGTAGCTATCACAGTAATTTTGATTTCTCCCTGAAGTTTTTCATCAATTACAGCACCAAAAATAATATTGGCATTAGGATCGACAACTTCGTAGATAATCTCAGCAGCAGCATTAACCTCATGTAAGGTTAGATCGGTACCTCCAGTAATATTAAATACAACTCCTCTTGCTCCTTCAATGGAAGACTCAAGTAAAGGAGAAGAAATTGCCATATTTGCTGCTTCCCTTGCCCTAGATTTACCAGACCCCATACCAATTCCCATCAACGCCGAACCAGCATCAGCCATAACTGCTCTAACATCAGCAAAGTCAACATTTACTAATCCCGGCACAGTAATAATATCTGAAATACCCTGTATACCTTGACGTAAAATATCATCTGCAATTCTAAAAGCTTCCTGTACAGGAGTCTGTTCATTAATAACAGACAGCAAGCGATTATTGGGTATCACGATTAAAGTATCTACTCTAGTTTGTAGAGCAGTAATACCTTCATCAGCTTGAGTAATTCGGCGTCGTCCCTCGAAAGTAAAAGGACGAGTTACAACGCCTACTGTCAGAGACCCTGCCTCCTTAGCAATTTCAGCAATAACTGGAGCAGCACCAGTACCAGTACCCCCTCCCATTCCAGCAGTAATAAATACTAGATCGGGATGATCTAAAGCATTAGCTATTTCATCTCTAGATTCTTCCGCCGCTTTTTGCCCAATAGCAGGATTACCCCCTGCCCCCAAGCCTCTTGTCAGTTTTTGTCCAAGTTGTAGGCGTTTAGGAGCATGGGACAGAGTTAAGGCTTGGGCATCTGTGTTAACCGTCCAAAATTCTATACCAGAGACCTCACTAGCAATCATTCGGTTAACAGCATTGCCGCCACCCCCTCCCACACCAATTACTTTGATTTTTGCCGTATTACTTGGCACGATATCATCACTCCTGGATTCTTCTTTTGTTATACCCTTGGGGTCATAATTTTGTTCTCCATACAATCCTGAGCTATTACCAAATGGATTAGAGATATTTTTTGGCAATGGAAAATTTCCTTGTCCTTGAGATTGGGGAATTTCATGGTTGACCCCTTGTTGATTATTCACTATCATTATTGGGGATGGTAGATATACAGTTTTTTTTTACTCTAAGTTAGTTTATAGCTTACCAGGATGGCTCTTGGCAGAGATTAATCAATCATATTCTAGAATATGTTGCACTATAATCCAACAACCGGAGAATGTTTATTCATTTTGCTTTTTTGGGAACTTTTGTAATACTGAAGCGTCTTTAATTAATTTCTGAAGATTCCCATTAGCAATTTTTGATAACTATATTTATTACTTTATTTATTACTTTAGAGTTTTTCTGCAACTCAAGGCCACTTTTCAAAATACTTTTAACTAACGTCGTGAGAAGTCAAGCACCTGAACAAAGTAGGGGTTGGGATCAATCGTAATAATCATGAATGTGCTGTAATACAACTGGTTAACATCCAGACGATAGGAATATCAGACAGCCTAACAAACGAAGTAGCAGGCGACTGTTCGGCGCAGAAACTATGGAGCCTGGGAATCAGAAAGACTGCAGCTCAGTAATTTTAAGTCAATCTGCCCGTAAAAGTTGGAAAACACGACAATCAAATATTTTGAACCTGGGTCAGGTGGGTGAGTGCATGTGTTCTTCCTTAGAGGAGATAAAGGTTGCAAGCAACCAGAGATGCTGTATAAGACTAATAGACATAGGCGTGAAAATCAAAAATAAAATCAATTCTTATCCAGAAATTATCAATTACTTTTCCCTGTTAAGTGTTAAGTGTTAAGTGTTCCCTCTTTTCCACCAGAGGTCTAATATTGACTTGTCTAATAGAGGCAACAGCATAAGAGAGATGAAGCCCTTGGGTACTTCACATTAGAAATTTTTGTAGATTTAATTTGACTGAATTTTAATTGCTCTAGATTTATTAGGTAACTGAATTAAAGGAGATTCTGGATTTTTTAGATCGATATAGGCCATTCGGCGAATATCAATTTTATTCGGCAATTCTCGCATCCGGTCTAAGACATTTAATTGTTCATTAAATCGAGAGCTATACTGTCCGAGATGTACTAATCCTAATTCAGTTGTTAGAATTAAATTTCCTGGATCTTCCCAATTAATCTCAAATACTTTAACAGGACTACGACTTAAACTTTGGTATAGAGGATGCCAATATTGACGATACTGTTCACTAAAACCAATTACTTTTAGAGTAGGTAAAGATTCAGTTCTTTCTAGAGCAGAAAAGCTTTCTAGAGGTATCCAGTTGCCATAAGCATCTAACCATCCCATTTTTTGTGAGTTACCAGTACCCACCTTACTTTTAAATTGAGTAATTGCTACAGGGCGTCTTTCTGTAATCTCTATCCTTAAACTCGGAGGAAATAAATGACGACTAATTTTTGCTTTAGCAATTGGATTATGTGACTCTAAATTCTGAGCTAATATTTGTGTTTGAATTCCCCAAAGAGATTGAGGATAATCTAAAGTAATTAGAGATAATATTGCTCTGTCTGAAAGCAATTGATTACCTTCTACAGTTAATTGTTCTTGTTTAGTTATTAGCCAAATTGGCTGAGTAATTGACCACAGTAGACCTGATGCTAAACCACTAACTGCTAGTATTTGCCAGATTATAATTACTAATTTAAAACGTCGTTGACGACGTAATGTTTTTCGCCGATTTGCTAAATCTGATTGAGAAACCGCTCCAATACTATTAGTCATTTACTTAATTCATACAAAATCTTAAAAAGTTTGCTAAATATCCTGAAAAAAGGTGTTATACCAAATTGATAAATCTTTGATACAAATAGCTAGGCTATTTATTAGGAGTCAGGAGTCAGGAGTCAGGAGTCAGGAGTTAGGAGTCAGAATGAATTGCTTTTATATTATTTTTTAGATTGAAACTTATCTTTTTAGTTAAAGGGACATCTACTGTAAAATCTTTTAGCGATCCCAATTATTCATAACATTCTTTTTTCAAGTTAGTGGTAGATGCTAGGGAAAAATATCAAATTATCAAGTAGTTTTAAGGTTCAATCATAAATCTTGAATAAGTGGTATTATTTACTAATTAATATCCTTAAAAATTAACCTTTTTTGATAGAAATTTTAATATGGTTTAATCACATATTTTTGTGTTTTTGTAATACGGATATGTTAATTTTTTGGGTTTCAAATTATTCAAATAGAAGATAAAAGTCATGTTGATTCTCAATCATCTAATTGATTTTCTTATGGAAGCTATTTGAGACCTATTTAAAAAGATAAGGGGAATATGGGGAGATGGGAAAATATGAGTATTTTTTAAGATTTTTTCTGTATACCCCTCTCCATCTCCTGACTCCTGTGCAAAAAACTTAATCACTGGGATTAATACCAAATGGTATATATAGCAATCCGCGAATTAGTTGTAATAATGTTTATAACAGTTAATTTTAACTGAAAACATTTAAAATTATGATTCCTGACTCTTGACTCCCAACTGCCACCAAAATATTACAACTGTGCAGAGGATTGCTATATTCTATTTCCTCTAGGGTAATGATTATTGATGCTTTTACCCCCAGGTGTTGACATACCTCTTGCCCAGATTAAAAGAATCCAGGAAAATAACACTTATCAATATTAAACAATACTACTTTTTTCGTACATGGGAAAACAAGTCTTGAGTGAACTAGACTTAATTAAATTTTACAAAGCTTGTAACCCAAGCAAGACCCTCATAGTAGGGAACCCTGAAGATCAACAATATTACATAGATTTTGCCAGTGTCAGGGGTAGTGACATTATCCGAAAGTTAGAAAGAACCATAACACTTTTATCTGAAAATCAACCATCTTGTCAACTCTTTACAGGACATATAGGTTGTGGTAAGTCTACTGAATTATTTCGACTCAAAGATAAATTAGAAAAACAGGGATATCACGTTGTTTACTTCGAATCTTCTGAAGATTTAGATATGGGAGATGTAGATATTAGTGATATTTTGCTGGCGATCGCTCGTCAAGTCAGCGAAAGTATGGAACAAACGAAAATCAAAATCAAACCAGGTTACTTCCAAAAGCTATTTACTGAAGTATCAGAAGTCTTACAAACCCCCATAGAACTTTCAACAGAAGCAGAATTATCTGTGGGAATTGCTAAAATTACTGCTAAAACTAAGAATTCCCCTAAACTACGTTCTCAATTAAGACAATACCTCGAACCTCGAACCAGCACTATTCTAGAATCAATAAATCAAGAATTACTTGAACGTGCCAATATAGAACTCAAACGCCGAGATAAGAAAGGACTTGTTGTTATTGTTGATAATCTAGACCGTGTAGATAACTCACCCAAATCCTGGGGACGTACTCAACCAGAATATTTATTTGTAGACCGAGGCGAACAACTCAAAAAACTAAACTGTCATGTAGTCTACACAATTCCCCTCACTTTAATGTTCTCTAATGATTATGGCAGATTATCTAGTCGATTTGGAGTTAAACCCAAAATATTACCAATGGTACCT
>NZ_JAAHGT010000041.1 GCF_010672385.1 Okeania sp. SIO2F4 | reverse complement strand
CCAGAAAGTCCTAGTCGGAAAAAAGCTTTGAAGATATTGCTATAAGTTTCTCTACTATTTGCATCAAATAGAGTTGAGTAAGCTGCAAGTGATAAAAATAGCAAAGGTATAACTGGCACATTAAATGTTATCAAGCTGAGGATTAATAACCAGTTGCTTTCATTCACTAAGTCTAGTGGGTCTAGTTGGCCTAGTGGCTTTAGTAAGTCCAGTAGGTCGATAGATGAAAATGAAATAACCACACAACAAACAGACAAAAAGCTCAAGAGTATCAAAACAGGAAAATTCTCAAATAATTTTCCCAAACTCCTCCAAGACTTACTCACCCAAAACTGATAAAGTGGGGAAAGCAGAGAAACTGCCAATCCCCAAAACAATATATTCCCCAAGATTCCCGATACAGGTTCATTCAAAGTTTTCAGGCAAAAATCCAATATTCCTAATACCCAAAAAAACAGAGCAATATTGCCCTGACTGTTAGACAAGTGGATGAAATAACCGATAGGTACAAGGAGCGCTAATGAGAAAAAACTATTAGCATTTTCATTGATTAAATCTACTTCACCTTCCCTAGAAAAAACCAATAAAGAAATTGCAAAAATAGTCAGACTTGCTGCAAAAAGCAAGAAGGCGAAAAACCAGGTATATGTTGTATGATCGTTTTCACTTCCAGCTTTAATATCATGTAATATAGCTTTTGCCAGTCTTGCTTTTCTAAAATTTGTTCCTTTTAGATCGCATCCGGTAAAATTAGCTCTTCTTAGGTTGCAGCTAGTAAAGTTAGCTCCTGATAGATTATATCCAGCAAAAGATTGACCTCTCAAGTCCAAGTTGCTAAAATTTCGCTCCCCTTTTTTATATTCTTCAATTATTTCCTGAACTTATTTTTTTTCTTGTTTCTTTTGTTTTAATAAATTGCCTGTTTGACTCATCCTAAACCTCAAAGAAAGTATGATTTGGCGTTACTAGATGAATGTTTAATTTTGCTAAATTCTGAATGAGGTTTATAGATTTTAGCCATCTATTGATACCCATATATCAGCAGCAACGGCTATAATTATAGCATATAGCAATCCTAAATTATTTGTCACAAAAAACTGTAGGGGTTTGGTCTCCAAACCCTCTTAGATCAAACATTACCAAATCTTAATAATTATTAATTAAATAATTCAGGTTAAAAGCCGACATTTTCAAGGAAAAAAAAGTGCTAGGATATTTCCTTATACATATTCCGTTACAGTTTTTCTTGAGGTAATTATCCATTATCAATTATGCATTAATGAAGACGGATTGTTAAATGCCTTTTAACCCTTGGATTATACTCGTCTAATGCACTCTACTCAATTGTTTCATCTAAAATAGTGCATTAGAGAATTAGGCTCCGTAGGGGCGGGTTTCACCATAGGGACGTTGCATGCAACGTCCGTACAACGAGTTTTCACATTGAGTCAGATAAACCCGCCCCCAATGATATAATCCACCGTCCTAGGGGCGGGTTTATATAAATCTTAGAGTAACCATGAAAATTCTAGCTGAAACCCGCCCCTACTATGGATAATTATTAATTATCAGTTATTACTCTACTTTATTGAGGTTTAAATTTCCTTAAACGTAAAGCATTTGTCACTACAGAAACGGAACTATAGCGCTACGCATTAAGGCTCTTGACATTTCGCGCATCCTGAAACCCTTTAACAGTTTACTATTCCCTCCATACCTATTCCCTATTCCCGATTCAAGTAGCGCTATAAATGCCATCGCTCCACCCGCAATAATTGGATTTAATAACCAACCAGTTAAAGGATACAAAATTCCCGCAGCAATAGGAATACCTAAAGTGTTATAAATGAAGGCTAAAAACAGATTTTGACGAATATTTTTCATCGTCGCACGACTCAATTTACCGTACTCCTACTTGCGGATGTTGTAAGGGTTGGGTGGAACATATTCAGCAAAATGGTTTTCAGGTAACTGATATTGTCAAACCTGAGTCAGAAATTCAAACTATTCGCCAGAAATATAATTTGCCTTCAGATTTGACATCTTGCCACACAAGTGAAATTGCTGGTTATCTTGTAGAGGGTCATATCCCGGCAACAGATGTTAAACGTTTAATTGCCCAGAAACCAAATATTGCTGGAATTAGCGTTCCGGGAATGCCTATTGGTACTCCTGGTATGGAAATAGGCGATCGCAAACAATCTTTTGATGTGTTTGCCTTTCAAAAAGATGGTCAGACTAGAGTTTTTAACTAGCTATCAGCTTGAGCGCATTTAGCTGGAGCGCTCTTCAATTCGAGGGTAACGGTCCCCCACAAGAGGAGCGAAAAATTTAGTGGTGCGCTTGGCGTGGGGGGGAAAGAATCCCCCATTATACACCTTGAATAAGCTGACTGCTGTTAGCGTTAGCGAAGCTCCTCTGTAAGAGGCAGCTCCTCTGAAAGAGGCTAGCTGAGTGCTGAGTGCTACTTCAATTCCTATAAATTCTAGAATGTCAATCGGAAAACAGTAGGATTTAAGCTAGAGGCTTAGGTAGGGTGGGTTAGGCGGCAATACTTATGAGTGGCGAAGTAAAATCTTAACTGGGAGCCTTAACCCACCGAACATATCGAAGATTAAGCCAATACGCTGTCTTAATCTTTACTTGTGCATTCACTCTCTAAGACTGCTCTGGAGATACGATTTTGACATCCATACTTACTGCTTCAACACCTTTAATTTCCTTTGCTAACGGCTCTATAGTTTCATATTCTTTTTGATTGGTAACTGTACCAGCAATGTTGACTTTGCCATCTTCAGCAGTTACAACTAACTTAGACCTGGGAATATTGGCTTCGAGTTTGGCACGAACTTCACTAATGATATCGGTATCTGCTCTTTCTTGTTCATTACCAAATACTTCATTTCGTTGCTCTCTAGCTCTAATATCTGAACTTAATTGAGCTTGACGAGTATTACTGTTTGCATCTTCTAAAGTTTCTTCTACTGTATTAACATTTTCCGCTTCATCATTGAGATTATCTGGAGCATCCGCACTTGTTTTAGCTGTTTCACAACCCACTGCTCCAAGTAGTAATACGCTGCCTAATAGCAAAGATGTTAAGTTTTTCATATATATAATATATTTCACCTCAATAAATTACTTTTTCGATCGCTTCGTTGCAATAAATCAGATCTATTTATCTGTAGTAGTTACTTTTGCAGGAATATCATAAATAGCCCACTCTTTAACGTTGCGTTTGTGTAGAATGCCATAAGCGTGGTTAATTTCTGCTTCTGTACCTGTTACCATAATTAAATAGTTACCATTGCCTACCTGTTTGCTGTAATGTATAGCCTTATCTTCAGGAATACCTAACCCTACTAGAGCACCAACTAAACCTCCAACTGCAGCACCAATAGCACCACCCGATAGTGTGGTGGCGAGGGCAGTTGCTTCCATGCCAGCCAATAAAATCGGGCCAACACCAGGGATAGCTAGAGCACCTAAACCAACAAGTAAACCTGTTAACCCTCCTAATGCACCACCAGCAACAGCTCCTGTAGTTGCTCCTTCAGGTGCTTTATTACCTATATCATGTTCCTCTTTCAGTTCAGCAGGAGTGATTTCATGTTCGCCTTTAGGGTCTCTGGTAATAATTGAGACTTTATCCATATTAAATTTAGCATCTTTGAGTTCATAGAGTGCTTTTTCCATGTTGTCATAGTTATCAAATATTCCTATGGCGCGCTTGTTTGTGATTACGGGAGTTGTAGTGTTAATCATCTATTTATACTGTAATTAATTTTTGCTATTACTAATTATATTTATTATAATATTATTTATTGACTAATTTCCATCTGTCTATTGATGTATTTTTGCTAAATCAGTTTAGAGAAATAACCTCTGTCTGAGGGAAGATACTTTTTTTTATCAATATTAATAATATATTAATCTAATTTATTTAATTAGCTTTATTTATAAAAATAATTTGATTTAAATTATCTATCAAAAGGAAGATGAATATTTTTAATAAAATTTATAGGATTGAAGTATAAAGCAAAAGAAAGAATTAAATAAGGAGATAGTTAATATGCCTTTAGCTAAAATGACAGATATTTATCCTAACTATAAAGAACAGATATTTGGTGGGGAAGACATCAAGAAATATAGTGTATATACAGCAGAATCAGAAGATAAAGTAGGTGATATTTATGATGCTCTGGTGGATGAACGCGGTCGCTTTCGCTATCTTATAATTGATACAGGGTTCTGGATTTTTGGCAAGAAAGTATTATTACCTACAGGTCGTGCAAAAATTGATTACGACCGCGAACGTATCTATACTATTGGCTTCACCAAAGACCAGGCTGAAAACTTGCCTAAATATGATGATGATATGGTAGTTGACTATGACTACGAAGAAGAAGTCAGAAATGTTTATCGTGCTCCAGCTACTAGCAAGCATAGTTATACTGCTGATACCTACGACTACGATAATGAAGCAGAAATGTACCAAGTTAATGAAGGAAATCAACAACGTTTGAGATTGTACGAAGAGCGTCTAATAGCAAGCAAAGACCGTCAAAAAACTGGTGAAGTAGTAGTTGGTAAGAAAATAGAAACTGACACTGCCAAAGTTTCTGTACCCATAGAAAAAGATCGGGTAGTTATTGAGCGCAGCACTCCTGGTAGTGCAGTAGAAGTTAAGCCAGGTGAAGCTAACTTCAATGAAGGAGAAGTAGCTCGCGTGGAAGTATATGAAGAGTCTGCAAGCATTGATAAAAAGACTTTTGTAAGCGAAGAAGTGACTGTCCGCACAGAAGTTGAACGCGATGAAGTATCTGCACAAGAAAAAGTACGTCGTGAAGAATTAGATATTGATACTAAGGGCCAACCTGTTGTGAAAAATAATCGTTAAATTTTTGACTGAGTTAATTTATATCAATAAACTTAAATAGATCGAACTGGTTGGGTCATTACATATTGTGACTCAACCTTCTATTTACAAATAATTTTTAATTTTTCATAGGAGTAGAGTTGAAAAATGGCCAATGAAAATGAAGCACAAGAAAAAATTCCTTTACTAGAAGAAAAATTAGTGGTTGACCGGAGCAAAAAAAAAGTAGGAGAAGTTGTAGTTCGCAAAGAAGTAGAAACTAAAATTGTTGAGGTTCCGATCAGAAAGGAAAAGTTAATTATTGAACAAGTAAATATAGGAGAAGAAACCAAAAAACTTGGAGAAATTGATTTAACAGAAGGGGAGGTTTCGGTATCAGGAAATCAAGTAGATACTAATGATAGCTCTTCATCAGAATATATTGTTAGTGGCGAATTTATATCTCCTAGTGTTGCGAGTGATGTCTTATCTGCACTACAGAATGGCTGTACTAAAGTACGAGTAGAAGTTACTGTGACAAATCCAGAAATTCAGAAAGCTTATCAACAAATCTTCGATGGTTGTACTAAAATTTAATCAGAATATTTATTTATATTTTCATTGAACGGTAATTTAAACGGTAATTTATTAGAGAAAATATGACTCGTTCGGCCTGTCTCATTTTTAATCCAGTAGCTGGTCAAAATGATGCGGAAATAGATTTACAAAATATTGATGTGCTATTGTCCCCTGAATTTGACTTAGACCTAAAGTTAACTACCCCAGAAGTTAATGCTGGCCAACTAGCTCAGGCAGCAGTTGAAAAAGGAGTAGAATGTATTATCGTTTCTGGCGGTGATGGCACAGTTTCCGCTGCTGCCTCCGCAGTAATAGGAACTGATATTCCTCTAGGAATAATTCCCCGTGGTACTGCCAATGCTTTATCTCTAGCTCTGGAAATTCCTACAACTATTGAAGCAGCTTGCTTCACAATACTAGAAGGGAAAACTCATTCCATCGATACGGCCCTATGCCATCAAAAACCAATGGTATTACTATCAGGAATTGGTTGGGAAGCAGAGACGGTAGACAGCACTTCTAGAGAAGCAAAAGACCAGTTAGGATCTTTGGCTTATTTTATTTATGGAGTCCGAAAACTATGGGAGTTTAATACTTTTGAAGTTAAGATAGAAACAGATAATGACAAATTTACTACTAATGTCGCAGCTATTACTGTAGCAAATGCTGCTCCTCCAACCTCTTTGTTAGCTCAAGGTCCAGCAGGAATTGTTTATGATGATGGACTATTAGATGTGACTATAGTAGCACCTAAGACTAGAAGGGGTGCAATTAGTGCTTCTTATCATCTGCTCAAAACATCTTTTGAAGGTAGTCCTGTAGAGCGAGATGACCTTCATTATTTTCAAACAAAGTACCTAAAAATTTCTACATATCCAGTGCAAAAAGTTGTTTTAGATGGAGAAATTATCGGAAATACTCCTGTAGAAATTAATTGTATTCCTAATAGCTTAAAAGTTTTTGTGCCAATTAAATCTCAATAATATAATATACAAACTGGAATTTCGTTGAAGAAGCAAAAAGTGGATGGGGACTCAAACCCCAACCAATTATTGTAAAGACCGTGTAGACGGCGGGGTATTCCTATTAGATATCTCCAGAAAATAAATAATGGGACTTAAATCATTGCATAAAACTAGCTGAATCAAGCCAAATTTACCAACAAAAATCCTTTTTTGTACCTTTTTCCTAAAAATCTATTCCCTGTTGCCTATTCCCTGTAGCAATAGTGCCTCTAACAGCAAGAAGTCTATTCTTTTTCAGGAGTATGTCAATAATAGACATACTCCCGACGCTGACGAGACAGCAACGAAGGAAAATTTAATTCCTCCTAGAGTATCTGGCACAATAGTTCCAGGGATTAACCGGAGCTACTAAAAGCTGTTTCGCTACGCGAGAGGAAAATGACTCAGAAGGCTAGCTGTTTGCTCCGCATTCCGGCACGGAAATGCTAAAATCTGATAGTTTAAATTTCCTTAAACGTAAAGCATTTGTCACTACAGAAACGGAACTAAATGCCATCGCTCCACCTGCAATAATTGGATTTAATAACCAACCAGTTAAAGGATACAAAATACCGGCAGCAATAGGAATTCCTAAAGTGTTATAAATGAAGGCAAAAAACAGATTTTGACGAATATTGTTCATCGTCGCACGACTCAATTTAATTGCCGTAATAATGCCAGTTAAATCTCCAGAAATTAAGGTAATATCGCTAGCAGCGATCGCTACGTCTGTACCTGTTCCAATTGCTATTCCGACATCTGCTTGAGCTAATGCTGGAGCATCGTTAATTCCATCTCCTACCATGGCGACAATTTGATGGTTATCTCTCCTTTTTTTCTTTTCTAATTGCAGATTTTTTACAGTTTCAGCTTTTTGGTCTGGCAGCACTTCAGCAAATATTCTACTAATGCCAACTTCGGCAGCAATAGCTTCGGCTGTTTGCCGATTATCTCCTGTTAACATTACAACTTCTATTCCCATTTTTTGTAATGTTTGAACTACATTTTTTGAGGATGGTTTTAAAGTATCAGCTATGCCAAATATTCCCTCAATTTTACCATCAATTGCTATCCAAGCAGTAGTTTTTCCATCCGCTTCTAATTTATTTTGATGACTTGGCAAATTAGTAATATTAATTCCTAATTCATTCATCCAACGAGAAGTACCAATTTGTACTAATCTATCTGAGACAATTCCTTGTACTCCCATTCCTGAAATTGCCTCAAATTTTTCTGGTTCTGCTAAAGGAAATTCTACCCCTTGAGCTTGAGCATATTCAACAATTGCTTCTGCCAAAGGATGTTCTGATTTCCGTTCAACTGCTGCTGCTATTTTCAACAATTTAATTTCGTTTTCATTGGCAGTTCCTTGAGTAGTTATATAGTTAGTAACTTTGGGTTTTCCTTGGGTAAGCGTGCCTGTTTTATCCAAAATAATTGTCTGAATTTTATGAGCAATTTCTAAACTATCTGCACCTTTAATTAAGATGCCATTTTCTGCACCTTTTCCAGTTCCTACCATGACAGAAGTAGGAGTAGCTAATCCCAAAGCACAAGGACAAGCAATGATTAATACACTGACTGTTGTAATTAACGACATTGTTAAATTGCCAGTCAGATTAATCCAGATAAGGAAAGTAGCGATCGCTATCCCCATAACAACAGGAACGAACCAATAAATTACTCTATCTGCTAATTTTTGAATTGGTGCTTTTGAATTTTGTGCTTGTTGAACTAATTTAATTATTTGGGCTAATACTGTATCTTTTCCGACTCTGGCAGCCTCAAATTTAAAACTACCAGTTTTATTAATTGTTGCGCCAATAACTTCATCTCCCGATTGTTTTTCTACAGGTAAACTTTCACCAGTAACCATCGATTCATCAACTGTGGAATTACCTTCTTTTATTACCCCATCCACAGGAATTTTTTCCCCAGGACGCACTACAATCAAATCACCAATTTTTACTTGTTCAATGGGAATATCTATTTCTTTTTCCTCTCTAATAACTCTAGCAGTTTTTGCCTGCAAACCCATCAATTTTTGAATAGCTGCTGATGTCTGTTTTCTGGCGCGATGTTCGAGCAGTCTGCCTAATAAAATTAGAGTAATAATTACCGCTGCTGCTTCATAATAAACATCTGGATTTAATCCTTGTCTGGTAAAAAAATCTGGAAAAAATGTCGGAAATAAAGAATATAAATAAGCTGCTCCGGTACCTAAAGCAACTAAAGTATTCATATCTGCGGAACAATTTTTTAATCCTTTTCCAGCACCAAGAAAAAATGATTTACCGCACCAAAACATTACAGGAGTAGTTAAGACTAATTGTAGCCAGGAGTTATGTAACCACATTGGTATCCAGGGAATATTTAATCCGGTCATCATCGGCAACGAACCAATAATTAAAATTCCACTAATAATACCGCCGACAAGTACTTTATTTATCATTTGTCGTTCTATTCGGCGATTTTCTCTGTCTTTTTCTGCCAGATTTATTGTTTCCTGAAGTGCTTTAGCTTCAAAGCCAATATCTGTTACAGATTGTTGAATTTTGTGTAAATTTGTTTTGTGGGAATTATACTTAACAGTTGCTTGTGCCATAGCAAAATTAACTTGACATTCTGCTACACCAGCTAAATTTTCAATAGCTTTTTGAATTTTATTAGCACAGGCAGCACAACTCATACCTTTTAGTTCTAAATATGTTATTTCCATAATTGCCTCCTGATGACTAGGAAGAGAAATTAAAACTAATATTTCTATAATAAAGTCTCTAGTTAACTGGAGAGTCAAGTAGTTCATTCGGTTTTTTTCAATAGATATGAACTTTGACATTATTCCGACGTAAGCATTCATATCTTCGCAGTCAGCTAGCCTCCTGCGGAGGAAATGCGTTAACAGCAAATAATGAATAATTCCTTTTAAGCTTAAAGAGACTTACTTTGGCAGTAATTTTTAATTTTATCTCTATTTCTCAATTGCTTTTACAGAATTATTAATTATTAATAATTAAATAATTCTGGTCTCTTGCCTCCCCTATCCAAGGGGAGGCAAGAGACCACAATTTCTCGGTAATAAAAAGACTCTACAGAATATGCTTCTTTGACTAATAAGATAAGTTATGAACTGATCAATGGCATCGAAGTAGGGGCGATTTGCGTTTGCGTTAGCAAAGCTCCTCTGCAAGAGGCAGCATTCCGTAGGAAATCGCCCCTACTACTCCTAAAAAAAACCATAGTATTTGTAGTAAGCATTTATTAAATTGGTATAACATGGTAATTGTACTAATCAATTAACATCAATATTAACAATAAAAATGAACAATCAAACAGCTATTTCCTGTAATCATGTCAATAAAATTTATGCTAATGGTACTGTTGCTTTGCAAGACATGAACTTGACAATTAATCAAGGAGAATTTGTAACTCTCGTCGGACCTTCTGGTTGTGGAAAAAGCACAGTATTGCGATTAATAGCCAAATTAAGTGAAGTTACTTCAGGCAAAATTGAATCAAATATAAATACTCATAAAAATGAGTTAGCTTTTGTCTTTCAAGAACCAGCTTTAATGCCTTGGTCTCATGTTATTGATAATGTACATTTACCTCTAAAATTAACAGGAAAATCTCTCAGAGAATCTCGCACAATTGTCCAAGAAGCAATTAATTTAGTGGGATTAGATAGTTTTGAACGTTCTTATCCACGACAATTATCGGGTGGAATGAAAATGCGGGTTTCTATTGCTAGGGCGTTGGTAACTCAGCCAAGAATTGTTTTGATGGATGAACCTTTTGGTGCTTTGGATGAAATGACTCGTAGTAAGTTAAATAGCGATCTATTAGATGTGTGGCAAAAACGAAATTGGACTGTAGTTTTTGTGACTCATAATATTTATGAAGCAGTGTATTTATCCCAAAGAGTAATTGTTATGGCTGCCCGCCCTGGTAGAGTAGTAGCAGATGTTAAAATAGATGCGACCTATCCTCGTAATGAAGATTTCCGAATGTCGCAATTATGTAATAATTATTGTCGGGAAATTTCTAGTTATTTGGAAGTTGCAGTATTAGATTATTAAGGCAAAATTTTAGAGGGGCTAATAAATAAATTTTTGCTGGTGCATAGTAATGGTTTAGGGAGTGTTGGGGGTGTGGGAAGTGTGGAGAGTGTGAGGGGTGTGAAAAAAAATGTATATTTTCACCATTACTATGCAGGACTACCAATAAATTTTTGCCGATTATCCTGCTTAAGCATTCAGCAGTTAGCATTCAGCTATCAGCTATCTTGAGCCTGGGAGTAGGGGAGTAGGGGAGTGGGGGAGAAGTAAAAATGTGAAGAATTCATACGCTCCTGGATAATAATGAGCAAAAAATTTATTCTAGCTATGTTAATTACTTAATAGTTGAAGTTTCACATAACTATAGCATTCTTTTTTTTAATTGGTATTACCTAGAAGAGAGCGATCGCTTTGACTGGATCTGCTATAGTGTTTGTATTGTGAAAAACTTTAATTTGAGAAATTTGTGACAAGAAAAATATGAGATTTATTAGCCCTAAAATAGATTATGTCTTCAAAAAAGTTTTTGGCTCTGAGGAAAGTAAAGATATCTTAATTAGTTTCCTCAATGCCATTATTTATGATGGAGAAAAAATCATTCAATCTTTAACCATTATTAATCCTTATAATCCTGGTCAAGTTTTAACTTTAAAAGAAACTTATTTGGATGTAAAAGCAGTCTTAGCTGATGGAAAAATTGTGGTAATTGAAATGCAAGTATCATCCATGACAAGTTTTGGTAAACGAGTAGTTTATAACCTGGCGAAAGGATATGCTAATCAATTAAAAGTTTCTGATAATTATATTAGACTTAAACCAGTTATAGCTGTGACAATTACCGATTTCATTCTGTTTGAAAAAGCCGAGAAAATTATTAATAAATTTGTGTTTAAAGAAGAAACGGAAAATTTTAAATGTTTGGATGAGGAATTACGATTAGTATTTGTGGAATTACCCAAGTTCAAGAAAAAACTATCAGAGTTAGAAAGTTTAGCAGATAAATGGATTTATTTCCTTAAAGAAGCTTCTAGTTTTGATGAGATTCCTCCAAGTTTAGAAGAAGTATCAGAGATAGAATTAGCTTTAAATTTAGCTAATCAAGCAGGTATGACTGTAGAAGAATTAGAAATAGCACAAAATCGGGCAATGGCATTACAAGATGAAAGAGGAAAAATAACTTTTGCTAAAGAAGAAGGAAGACAAGAAGGGAGACAAGAAGGAAAAGAAGAAGGGAGACAAGATGAGGCGATCGCCTTAATAATGCGTTTACTGAAAAAGCGTTTTGGGGAAATTGATACAGAAACAATTACCAACATTGAAAATTTGACTATTGAAGAGTTGGAAAATTTGGGAGAAGAGTTCTTAGATTTCAATAGCATAACTGATTTAGAAAATTGGCTTAATATTTAAGCATTCAGCTATTGCTTTTAGTAATTGAGTAGTAGACCGACACAGCTAAAACTTTGCATTAGGGAGTAGGGGAGTAGGGGAGTAGGGGAGTAGGGGAGAAAGATTGTTGTTGGGTTTCGGTCCCTCAACCCAACCTACAGTTATTGCACCATTTAAGGTGTGTCACGCCAGTAGGGTGCGTTAGACGGCTTAAATTCAGACTAGAAAACTGATTTATCAATCCGTCGTAACGCACCATTCTAGCTATGTCGCTCTACTACATACACCTGTAGCAAGATTCGATGTTAGAGATTACTATGAACTTCTAACTTTTGACTTTTGAATTTTGAATTTTGAATTTTATAACTCCTGTTTTTTCAATTTCACAAACACATCATAATTGGTTGTACGACTATTACTAACAATAGATGTCACCCCAATAGACTCCATACCATCTACCCAAATTTTTTGATTTGCAGGTAACTGGGGAATAGAAAGATTTTGAGGATTGAAAGTTCGACTAATATCAATGAAAAAGTTACCATTAAAAGATTCTGACTCTAATGGTAGAGTTTCTTGTAAAACCACACTTTCCGCCATAGAATTTGTCGGTGCAGGCAATATTTGATTTTCCACAGACCCTCCCAACGTGAAAAATGCCACATTCCCATTCAACCAACCACGAATTACAGTAAAACCACCAAAAGGTGAAGTCCACTTCACCACAGGTTTTCCGCTAGCAACAGCTTCACCTACCTCAAATTCTTTTTTCTTCATTACCTCATCTAATTTTTTCAGAGACTCCTCAGCAGCACGGCGATCGCTTGCTTTGACCATAAATACAAACCCCGCAGCAAATTTTTGTAACTGATCCTTACTTTTGGGAATAGGTAGTAAAGACAAAGAATATTCTCCTGCCATCCAGTTGATGAATTCCTTATCTAAATCCATCCCAGTTCCATTCTTCACAGTTTGACGGAATGTATCTGGGTTAATGGGAGCGATGGGATTAGCTGCTGCACCCTTGACATAATCAGACCACATTCGCTGTAAATTACTGCCAGATATCATCATCAAAGCATTTCCAGGAACTCGACTTAACATTTCCGTAGCTTTGTTTTCTACGGTAAACTTTTTCTGACTATTAGGTTTGAGCCAAGAAATTGCCTTTAAATCTATACCTTCGGGAACTAAACTTACTTTTGCTGCCACTCCCTGGTTATCCTCAAGTTGTTTGAGATTTTCCTCAGAAACAGGAGTCATAGATTTACTAGAAGTATAAGCAGCAGCAACAGGAATATTCACATATACCTGAGCAAAAGGTGCGGCAGTTTCCAGTTTCTCCATCGCTGCCGTATAACCGGGTGCTTTTGCCAGAGATTGGTCTCCTTTATATATATCGACCGCTCGGTTTATTGCCGTTTGAGAATTAGTAACTACCAAAAATTTTCCTCCCAATGCTGCAACAGAAATATCTTGGTTAGGTACTCCTTCAGTTTCTGTAATTTCAATACCTCTGTAGGTACGTTTAACTAATTTACCTGCTTTAGGAGAGCGCGGTTTGTCTAAAATTTGTTTGGCTGCGGTTGGATTTGTGATAGGCAATACCACCATAGTTGCTTGTTCAGCGGGAGGGGGTGGTGGAGAGTCAGGAGTAGTTTGGTTAGAAGGTTCTAGAGTAGACTTGCGCAAAAAAGCGATCGCCACTTCCTTACCTACCCAAGGTTGAATATCTCGTTGATAATTATAGCCATAAGTAGTCAGGAAGCGATCGCGCAACTGCCCCAACAACTTTTGCAAAGCAGCTTTTGATTCAGGAGTGCCAAACTGTTGTAAATTTTCCCATTGAGTAGAGTCAGTAGAAAGATGTAAAGTCATCATTGCATCCTTGGGGACAACCTCGGCACCCACGGGCAAATTGTCTACTGTTTCTTCGGAAGAGATTAGGATGTAGCCAGCGACAGTGCCGACAATTATTAGGAAGGTTGCTCCTAGTAAGGTTAAAGGTAAGGTTTTATCTTGTTTTTTCATTCTTAGCTTTTGCGATAAATTTAAAACTATATAAGGTAGGCGTAGGTTGGGTTGAGAGACCGAAACCCAACACCAGTAATACTTTGTTGAGTTTCAGTATCGTACCGTTACGCCGAAGGAAGTTACTACCCAAGGTTTTTGTTGGGTTGCGCTGACGCTTAACCCAACCTACAACTATAATTTTGAAAAAGAAGGTAGGAATCAGGGATTAGAAGTTGGCAACAGCTAATAATATTACCAAACATTTTGTCCAAATGGTATTTATAGATATAATTTCCGGTAGCGCATCAAAGAGTAAGAATAATCAAATAAATCTAACTTCTGACTTTTGACTTTTATGTGGACATCCTATCTAGAATCAATTTGCCGAGAATACGCCCAATGGTGGGAGGTTTACACTCTGACTGATGTGGCGGGAAAAAAGTCTCTTCAGCAACGGCAAAATATTTCCCCACTCTTAGATTTGGGTTTGATGGTACAAACTGTTGCGGAGGAAAAACAGAGGGAACGTCCAGAAGAGAAAGTTGAACGGTTGACGGTTTTGGAGGGTTTGCGTAAATATGCCCCCAATCATGTTTTATTGGTGGGAAGACCAGGATCGGGAAAATCTACTGCTTTGGCCAGATTGTTATTAGAAGAGGCAGATAAGGTTAGGTCTGGAGAAAATGGCCAAATTCCTATTCTCATAGAATTGCGCTACAGTCAATCTTCCGTACTTGACAGAATCCAAAAATTTATCCACAAACACCACCCCACCATAAATATAGATAAAGCAACTCTAGAAACTTGGCTCCGTCAAGGTAAATGTTTGGGCGTTGCTGAACCAAGGGATGAATCTTTCACTCCCCACACCTCCCACACCTCCCGTACGGACGTTGCATGCAACGTCCCTACCCACACTCCCCACACCTCCCACACCTCCCACACTCCCCTTTTGCTCCTCTTCGATGGGTTTAACGAGATGGCATCGGAAGCGGCACGACAACAGGTGAGAATGTTTCGGCAAGACTACCCCAATACTGCCATGGTGTTTACGACGCGAGATTTGAGTCTGGGGGGAGATTTGGGGATTGAGAAAAGGTTGGAAATGCAGCCTCTGAGGTCATCTCAAATGCAGGAGTTTGTCTGTGCTTATTTGCCTGAACAGGGTGAAAAGTTATGGCAGCAGTTGCAGGGGAGGTTGCGGGAGTTGGGGGAAACTCCGATGTTTTTGTTGATGTTGTGTTCGGTGTTTGGTTATAACAAGGTAATACCTGCAAATCTGGGGTTGGTGTTTCGGAGTTTTACTCAGAGTTATCGTAGTCGTCTGAAGCAAGATGTTCCGGTTGATGAAAGTTCTCGACGTTGGTGGGATAGGTTATTGCAGGAGTTGGCGTGGGTGATGACGAATGGGGAGTCGAAAACTGAGATTATGGTTGCTATTTCTCGGCAAAAAGCTGAGGAGGTATTGACGGAGTTTTTGCGAGGGGAGGTAGAAGCTCCGACTGACTGTGCGATGCGTTGGTTGGAGGATTTATTGGAGCATCATTTGATTCAGGTGGGAGATGATGGTCAGATTTCGTTTCGCCATCAGTTGTTGCAGGAGTATTATGTGGCGGAAAGGTTGTTGTCGCGGTTGTCTGGTTTGAGTGACTATGAGTTGCAGTGGGATTATTTGAATTATTTGAAGTGGACGGAAGTTGTGGCGTTGATGTTGGGGTTGGTGGAGGATGAGGGGTTAGCGGTGCGGGTGGTAAGGTTGGCGTTGGAGGTAGATTGGTTTTTGGGGGCGAGGTTGGTGGGAGAGGTGCAAGGGAAGTTTCAGGAGAGGGCGTTTGGGGAGGTTTAGGGGTTAGAGTTGCCTGGGTTGGTGAAAGTTGAGTTGGCAGGGTTAACGGAGTCGGATGTTGCTGTTCCGGGGTTGGTTAAATTATTGGAAGACTCAGACAAATATGTGCGTCGAGGTGCAGCAGATGCTCTGGGTGAAATCCGCTCGAAAACTGCTGTTCCGGGATTAATTAAACTACTAGAAGACTCAGACTATCTTGTGCGTTATAGTGCAGAAAAAGCTCTGGGTGAAATTGGTTCCGAAACAGCAATTCCAGAGCTAATTAAACTCTTAGAAAACTCAGACTATAGTGTGCGTGAGAGTGCAGCAGAAGCTCTGGGTGAAATTGGCTCAGAAACAGCAATTCCGGAGTTAATTAAACTCTTAGAAAACTCAGATTCTGGTGTGCGTGAAACTGTAGCAAATACTCTGGGTAAAATTGGCTCAGAAACTGCAATTTCGGAGTTAATTAAACTCTTAGAAAACTCAGATTCTGGTGTGCGTGAAACTGTAGCAAATACTCTGGGTAAAATTGGCTCGGAAACTGTGATTTTTGAGTTGACTAAACTCTTAGAACATTCAAACACAGACTTGCGTAAAACTGCAGCATATCTTATAGAAAAAATTCGCTTGAAAAGTGTGAATTATAAGTCAATTAAACATTCAGAATACATAGACTACGACTATGATTATCCGATGAGTTGCACATATTCTCAAGATGAAATTGATCCGAAAAGTGCTATTCGTAGCTTAATGATATTCTTAAAATACGAATACTCCAGTTCAATTTTCCCTTCTAGCATAGCAGATGCTTTGGCTGAAATTATTGAATCGGAAATTGCTATTCATGGTTCAATTAAACCTCTACAAGATATCGAATATCCAGAAGACATAGAATACATAGATATAATATCGGGTGTCGTAAATGATTTGAGTAAAATTGGCTCAGAATTGGCAATTAAAGTTTTAATTAAAATCTTAATCTTAAACAAATATGATACAGATTTATTGTTTACAGTAGCGGATGGTTCAAAGAAAATAGTCTCGGAAGCAGCTATTACAAGTTTAAATAAAGTAATGATTCCCATATTCATTGAACTTTTAGAAGACGAAGATACCGATCCAGATATTTACTATAGGGCAGTGGATATTCTTTTGGACATCGACTCACCTTCTGTAATTCCTGGGTTAATTCAACTCCTAAAAAGCTCAGATCATCATGTGCGTTCGGATGCAGCATATGCTCTGGATTGTCTTGGATCTGAAAATACAATCATTGAGTTGAATAAAAAACTACAGAGCGATCGCTTTTTTAAAGCAAGTATAGATGAAATTATTGAAATTATTAACAGTATCCAACAACGCCTTCAATACTACAAACCAATCCCCAAAATACCCATGTTACCCATGTCTAACACACTTTCTCACAACTACGCCCTACTAATAGGAGTCGGCGACTGCCAAGATTCCTACTTATCACTTCCCGTCACAGTCAAAGACGTTCAAGCTATCAAATCATTCCTCACAAACCCCGACTTATGTGGTTATATTGACGATGAAAATCATCTCCAGCTACTCTGCAATGAACAAGCAACAAAACAAAACATTTTAGACAACTTAAACTGGCTCCAACAACAAGCAAAAAATGACCCAGAAGCCACAATATTAGTCTATTATTCCGGTCATGGTTGGCTAGATGATTTAACCCAAAACTATTACTTAATCCCCCACGACACCGTTGCTAGAAACAGAAAGAAAACAGTATCAACAGCATTACCAGCAACAGAATTTAACAACGCCCTCCAGCAAATATCCGCCCAAAAACTATTAGTAATAATAGATAGTTGTCACGCCCAAGGAATGGCAACTGCCAAAGAAACAGACGAACTAGAATTACCCGAAAACTTCAATCAAACCGCCCTCCCGAAAAACTTAATAGCAGACTTAAAAAAAGGAACAGGGCGAGCAGTATTCACCTCATCCACAGGAGAAGAACAATCTTATTATCGACAAGAAATGAGCATTTACACACAACATTTTCTGGAAGCATTAAACGGTGGAGGCAATAAACCAGGAGATAAATTTGTCACTGTTTCCAACTTAATGAATCATGTGAGCAAAACCGTTCCCGAAAGCGCTCGACAATTAGGGGAAAAACAAACCCCCATATTCGACTTTTCCCAAACAGAAGATTTTCCCGTAGCGTTATTGCGTGGGGGTAAAGGTTTACCCGAAGGGGGATGGGAGGAAGTTAAACACGAAGCACAAGAGAATATTAGTAATATACTCACAGTTAAAGAAGGTGTTGCTTCAGTTGGTCATGGGAATACCAATACCAATGCTCAATACTATTTCGGAAACGTAGAAGGAGATGTAAAGCTTGACGAAAAGTAGGTTGGGTTGAGGAACGAAACCCAACAAATTAATCTCACAAATTGCAGTTATTGTTGGGTTGCGCTACCGCTTAACCCAACCTACAATTTATTACGCTTTACAGCGCTTTTCAAATAGATGAAACACATCGTCGTAACCAAAATCCTGTAGTAAAGCTTGACCAAAAGTAGGTTGGGTTGAGGAACGTAGCTTGCTTCGCGAAGGGTAACCCAACAAATTAACTCCAAAAATCTATGTGATATGTTTGTAGTAGGGCTTGAGCCCTTTAAATCTTGCTCTTAGGGCTAAAGCCCAACTACGAGCGTATTTCAGCAGTAGGTTGGGTTGAGGAACGTTAGCGGAGCTTATCCGTAGGATAAACCCAACAAATTAATCTCACAAATTACAGTTTTTGTTGGGTTGCGCTACCGCTTAACCCAACCTACAATTTATTACGCTTTAAATAAAAAACGAAACCCAACAAATTAATTCTAAAAGTCTCTGTTATGGTTGGGTTTGGCGATCGCTTAAATAATATCAAATCCGTTTACTTTAGAGTAACATAATTCCGTTGATCGTTATGGAATGGGTAGGGGCGAATGGCCATTCGCCCCTACAATGTGAACTTTAAATCCAATTATAATTTTATTAATAATGCTTTGAAATATTTAAGCTTAAGATAATGAGATTATCCTTAATTATTGGAATTTCTAGTATAATTACAATTCTACCCTTAGCATCAAACTTAGATGCAGCAGATATTCTATACCCATCATCACAATCTTTATCAGAATTTACTAAAACTAATATTATTTATCTTGCCAATAACTGGTATAACTACAAGGCTACAGACGGTAGTTATACAATTTATTTTCCCCAAAAACCACAAGAGAAAAACTTATCTGTCAATACCCCTTTAGGAAAATTAAATACCTTATTTGTCTTCTACGAATATCCACAAGAAAAACGAATTTTTTATGTTTCTCACGTTAAATATCCAGTCGAACCTAGCGAATATAATGTGGAAAAAGGATTAGATGGAGCGCGAGATGGAGCCGCACAAAATACTAATTCTATAATAGTTAGTGAAAAGAAAATTAACTACAAAGGATTTCCAGGTAGAGAAATTATTTTCCAGTCACGAGAAAGACCAGATTTAAAAACATTGGCAAGAATATATATCGACCCTACCGGACCAATATTATATAGTTTACAAGTAATTACTGAAGATGGAAATTTAGACTTCCCAGAAGCTAAAGCTTTTTTAGATTCTTTTGTGGTTTTTTAGGGAGAAAAGAATCGGGTAGAATGTTTGTAGTTTTGCTCTAGTCTAAATGTAAACATTTGGTTCTCCTGCTCCCGTAATGGTGAGAATATACATTTTTTTCCCACACTTCCTATAGGATTACTATGCACCAGCATCAAACATTTTAGGGGCTAGAGCAAAACTACGAGCAAACATTTTAGGGGCTAAATTCCAACTACGAGCAAACATTTTAGGGGCTAAATTCCAACTACAAGCCAACATTTTAGGGGCTAGAGCAAAACTACGAGCTTAATGATAATTAAACCAATATTTTTGATCAAACTTTATTTAGTAATAGCAAAAATTGAGGCAGTTACAATCCAGGAAGTTAACTGATAACTGATAACTAATAACTGATAACTGACTACTCTGGAACATCCCAAACTTTTTTCGCTAATTGAGTCAATATTTTTTGGCGAGTTTCTATTGCCTGAGAATCCCATTTTTCAAATGTCTTTAAATCTTTTACAGCCAAATCAATAGTAGTATTTTTTCCAACAGAAATTTCTTCAGCAATAGTTCTAGTCAACAAAAATCTTGACTTTGTATAACCTAATTTTTTATCAGTAAAGTTAGCATTAGCAAGAGCAGATTTAATCGAACTTTCTAACAGAGTCAGATTTCCTAAACGTTTACTATAATTTGCTATTTCAGTAGGTTTATCAAAATCTACAATCACTTCTTTTGTAGGAATTTCTGGCAAAATCTGTTCTAATTCTAATTTGAGAATATAATTTCTTAAATCATCAATCCCTGCTACACTACCCCAGGCAGTTTCATCTATATATTGTGTCAATTTTGCCAAAATATATTTAATTTGATATGGCTGGAATGATGACTTATTCAGTTTATGGAATGCCTTTTCAAATTTATCTGCTACTCGCTGTTTGTTAGGAATAATTTGGTTAGCAATAAACTGATTAAAATCTTCTTGTGAAGTAATTTGACGTAATTCACTTGCCCACTTAAGAATCATGCCATCAAATGCTTTTTGATTGCGCTCGCTAGTCAACATTGCTAAAAATAATAAATTTTCTACCTCTCTACAGAGAGCCACAAAACAATCTTGAGGCAATTTATTTACAGCTAAAAGTAAGATTAAATGTTGCCTAACATTTACACTAAGATTTCTAATATTTACTAAATAACGATTGACAGTTCCATCAATATTATTACCTGCTAAAAATTCCACATAAGCTTTAGCTGAGGCAAATAAATTATTCACAAACCGAATTGGTTCAGTTTTATATCCACACAGAGATTCATTTTTTAGGAACCAATCATAGACTTCTTTTTCAGCAATATAATTCCCATCTTCTGCATACTTAGCCAATATAAAATAACGCAAAAAACGCATTGGTTTTTCTTGGGAATGATAGAGCAAATCTATAATATTTTTCCATTTTACTTTAATTTTATCATAGTTTGTTTGTTTAGCTTTAGCAAAAATAAGATTTTTCAGTAAATCCATATCATCTAGGGGTAAACCACGATGATTGAGAGTGGAATATATTTTCAGAGCATGGGAAACACTAGCTGTTTTGACTCGAATTAACTTAACATTTTTGACAAAATATGCGTAAAACTTTTTCAGATTAGAAATAGCAAGTTCATCTAGTTCAAAATGATCGGAAAGAAAACCTCTAATTTGAGCATAAGCATTCTGAATATTTTTAACAGAGCGAGTAGGAGCAACAAGCTCTAAATCTACTTGTAGAGCAATATTTTCTAGTATTCCTCGACTTTCCTCATATTGTAGTTCTACCCTATGTCTAAACTGGTCATTACCCCAGTTATCCGTATATAAAGCAGCAATCTTATTTTTTAATGCTTCAATGCGTTCATTAGGATTAATAGTTAATAGATAATCCCGAATTGAACAGAGGACTAAATAAGCAGTAGTCATGCGTTGCTGCCCATCAATTACTTCATAAAATTTTTCCCCACGACTACAAACAATTATACTGCCAATAAAATACTCAGAATAGCTGTTTTGAATTTGTTCAGAAAATTCTTCATAGATGTCTTGAATAAATTCATTTACCTCTTTTTCTTCCCAAACATACTCGCGCTGATAATCAGGAATGACATAAAATTCATCAAATAACTTTTCTAAAGTCATGTCTTGAGATTCAATAGTTGCCATATAATTACCTCAATAGTTTTAATACCCCGCCCTGAGAAGGAATCTTTCAATAATTAACAATTAATAATCAATAATTACCTCTTCTTTTTAAGAAGAGAATTGCTTAAAAGGAAATTTTTTTCTCCTTGAAAACAGAGACTTTAAACCTTAATTTTTCGGTAAAATCAATCTGATAAACACCTCAAATATCTATTATTCTGTGAGTTACAGTGGCAGGGAAATATTATTTTATTCTGTGAAATTATTCCCGCCAATTCAAGTCGGCGACAGCAAAACGGCTGTCGCATAACTCCCTTAACAGTCCGCGATATGAATGGGTTAGCGTTAGTGAAATTCCTCTGAAAGAGGCAGAATGACAAACAAAAAGCTTTGCCTTAGCAAAACCAACCCTACATCAAGGCTTAACTTTTTATTTATAGATACCCTCTTAAAAATGGGGTTTAAATAAATAGACATCTCCGGAAAATAAATAAACCTTTTAGTTATATTAGCTAAAGAAAAAAAAGTCACCAGAAAAAATAATTTTTTCTGCCTTTTTCGTAAAAATATCTTACCTGTTAAGTGTTAAGTGTTAAGTGTTAAGTGTTCCCTACTATGCGCAAAAAATCTATATCTTTTTCGGAGTGGTATAATATAAATAAGCTGAATAGCACGGTCAAAAAATTTGCTCCTCCTTCTCCTCCTGATACCTTATTTCTTTCTCCTGAGTCCTAATTTATAACTGTTCATCCGGACATGATATAAGTCCTAATTACAGTAAAATCATCGGCAAAACTATTAAGGAATCTGCGCTCCTGCTAACTCCTGATTATTGATTTCTGACTCCTGACTACCAAAGATATTTAGCAAAAGTTTTGATATTTGGTATAAATCATCAAGTCAAAAAATGCCTGAAACAGTAACAGTAGAGTTGCCGAAGCAAACCCTACTGTCAACCAATCAACTTCACAAAAATTTTATCTCTATTAAATCTTCCTAAAGATTTTATCCGATCATTCTTCCCTCTTCAAATATGGAGAGGGAAGAAATATACAGTGTCTGAAAATAGTCAAATCTAGCGAAACATACTACTAACTGAAGTATCTTCGTGAATGCGCCAAATAGTCTCACCCAATAAATTTGCTACCGAAAGGACTGTTAACTGAGGAAAGATATGTTCCTCACTAAATGGGATAGTATTAGTAACAATCACCTCTTCAAATATTCCATGGGAAAGACGCTCAATAGCTGGTGGGGAAAATACAGCATGAGTAGCACAAGCATAAACTTGTCGTGCCCCATGTTCACGCAATAGTCGCCCACCTTCACAAATAGTCCCAGCAGTATCAATCATGTCATCTACCAGGACAGCGGTTTTGCCCTTAACATCCCCAATTATATTCAAAACTTCTGCCACATTGTGAGCTTGGCGACGTTTATCTATAATTGCCAAAGGGGCATCATTTAGTTTTTTAGCAAAAGCTCTGGCTCTTGCTACCCCACCCACATCAGGAGAAACAACAACAATATCAGATAAATTCTTACTTGTTAAGTAATCTAAAATTACTGGCAAACCGTAAACATGATCGAAAGGAATATCAAAATAACCCTGAATTTGAGCCGAATGCAAATCCATTGCCAGAATGCGACTAGCTCCCGCCTCAGTAATCAAATTGGCCACTAATTTCGCAGTAATTGACTCTCGTCCAGCAGTTTTACGGTCTGCCCTAGCATAACCATAGTAAGGAATTACCGCAGTAATTTGTCTGGCAGAAGCACGACGACAAGCATCTACCATTATTAACAATTCCATCAAGTTGTCATTAACTGGACGACAACTAGGCTGAATCAGATAAACATCACAACCCCGAATTGATTCCTGAATTTGAACATATAGTTCTCCATCAGCAAAGCGCTTACGCACCATTGGACCTAGGTCTAAGCCTAGGTATCTAGCTACTTCCGTAGATAGAGGAACGTTAGCAGATCCTGAAAAAAGTCTTAGTCGATTATGATCGTTAGCAATAGCAGGCACAGGAGCCTGAATTGGTAAAGTAGCACGGATCACGGCAAGCCCTCGTAGCACCTTTATTCATCGTGATCTTATCATCTCAAACCAAAAATATTCTTCCGTATTTTTATCGACAGAAAGATTATTTCATCAGCAATATATCAAGGATTTTTGCTCGAATTAATCTGATTATTATGAAACATTTAGTAATAAAATTCAAGAACTCTTTGAAAAATTTAAAATCTCTTAAGCAGATGCTATTTTCCTGATAATATAATTATTTAATCAGTTAAAAGACAAAAGTCAAATATAATAAGTCAAAAGTATAAATAAGGATTTAACGGAAAGCCTTGACTGGTTATTATGGCGCTACGGCCAAGTCAGAAGTAATCTATGACTGAGTTTTTGCCACCCAAATGCTCTGCAAACAGCATTTAGTAATATCCCGGCCCTTTGCTTCGACTGCTATAAAAGATAGGGACTTAGCAGGTTTCAACCTGAATGGCCATTTTTGTCCCCTTATTTCCTGATGATTTATGACATGATTTTAGAGTTAATTGCGATCGGAATTAGGATTATGAGTTTAAAGGACAAAATCACAGAGGAGATTAAAGCTGCGATGAAGGCCAAAGATAAGGTACGTCTGGAGACAGTTCGTAGCATCAAAAAAGTTATTCTAGAGGAGGAAGTCAATGCTAGGGCGGCTGGCAAAGAGTCTTTGACAGAAGCTCAAGAAATGGATATATTAGCAAGATTGGCTAAACAACGCCGGGATTCTATAGAGCAATATACTCAAGTAGGTCGTCAGGAACTAGCAGATCAAGAAGCAGCAGAATTGGCCATTATTGAGGAATATTTGCCAAAACAGTTATCTGATGACTGCATAAAGCGCGAACGGGAGCGTTACGGCAAGAAAGACGGGTTCGGGTGCCATGCGTTATGTCTACGGGAAAATGGTTTCCGACAGCATATCCCGTGCGCGCTTTCTTGTCCGACG
>NZ_JAAHGT010000409.1 GCF_010672385.1 Okeania sp. SIO2F4 | reverse complement strand
TTATCAGGACTTACGCATAACCACCACATCTTGTAGGGGTGATTTCCTACGGAATGCTTCGCAAACGCGAATCACCCCTACAGATAGGGTATAATTCGACATTTTGCGTAAGTCCTGTATATGAAATCCCTATACTGAAATCTGTCTCCCATAAACCCGGTTTCTTAACCAATTAGCACTCACTTTTAACTTCCGTGAAACGGTATGACTTTCTTTGTCATACCATAATTAATTACCCAGATTATATATCATGTATTGGAATCTTAGTAGCAAACTGGTTATTGCCTATTCAGGATTGATTGCTCTAACAGCGGGCGCACTGTCGATCGCAATCTATTGGCAACTGCGGATATCGCAGCAAGTCGCACTGCAAGACCGCCTCTTGGGGATAACCAGCTTGGCAGCTCGTCAAATTGATAGTGATTATCATGCTTTAATCAACGACCCCGAAGATGTTGATACAGCTTACTACACTGTTAATCAGCGACGACTCAAGGAAATTCAAGCCTCCGATCCAGATATCGTTCGCCTTTATACCCTGCGCTTTCGAGATGGACGTTACACAATTGTTTTAAATTATGCACCAGATTCTCAATATCTCCAGCAACCCCTTGCCAAGTTTGGAGATGTGCCACAGAATTTGCCACCATACTTACAGCAGAATACAGAAATCCAGGCTCCAATTACCGAAACTGCTATCCGCCCAAATGCTGCAGGGCAATTTGTCTTGTATGGCTATGCCCCGATTAAAAGTCAATTGGGGCGTTTCGATGGTATTCTTGTAATTGAGATGGACGCCACTACTGTGACTCAGAGTGCAGTGGGAGCGTTAGCTGTTGCGGGAGGAATTTTCTTAGTTGTTTTGCTAGTTTCCTTACCGTTAGTTTGGTGGCTTGCCCAATCTGTGGTTGTACGACCAACTTTAAATCTCAATCGGGTTGCCCGCCGTTTGGCTGACGGAAAATGGGATGAACCCTTACCTACAAATCGCCGAGATGAATTGGGGCAGTTAGCGGACTCGTTTAGCCACATGGCTGTACAGCTACAAGCGTCGTTTAAAGAATTGCAAGACTACTCTCAAAACCTAGAGCAAAAAGTAGAGGCGCGGACTCAAGAATTATCAAAGTCGCAACAGTTGCTTAACTTGCTCATCAATAATATTCCCCAATCTATCTTTTGGAAAGATCGAGAAAATGTTTATCTGGGCTGTAACAAGAGCTTTGCCTCGGCCGCTGGCATGACACGCGAGGAAGTTGTGGGTAAAACTGACTATGACATGCCATGGAGCAGGGAAGAAGCAGACTTTTTTGTAGAGTGCGATTGCCGAGTCATGGATTCTGATACTCCTGAACTGGGGATTGTTGAACCACAGGTTCAGGCAGATGGGCGACAATGCTGGCTAGAAACTAGCAAGGTACCCCTCCACGATACCGAGGGTAGGGTGATGGGAATTATTGGTATTTTTCAAGATATTACTCCTTACAAAGAAGCTGAAGAAGCTGCCCAGCAAGCAAACCAAGCCAAAAGTGCCTTTATTGCCAACATGAGTCACGAGTTACGCTCTCCGTTAAATGCAATTCTCGGCTTCGCCCAAATCATGACTCGTTCCCAAACTCTCCCGAAAGAACATATTGAAAATGTAGGAATTATCAGTCGTAGTGGCGAACACCTTCTGACTTTAATTAACAACGTCCTCGACCTTTCTAAAATTGAGGCTGGAGGTATTACTCTCAATCAGAAAAACTTTGACCTCCATCGCTTGCTCAACGATATTGAAGATATGCTCTACCTCAAAGCTGAAGAAAAAGGTTTACAACTTCTAGTTGAGCATACTAACGAGGTTCCTCAATACATCTGCACCGATGAATTAAAATTACGTCAGGTTTTAATTAATATTATTAATAACGCGATTAAATTTACTTCTGTAGGAGGAGTTTCTCTCAGAGTTGCTCGAAAGTCTCCCTCATCTAATCCCACCCAAATTATCTTTGAAGTCGAAGATACTGGAGCTGGAATTGCAGCAGAAGAACTGGAGAAACTTTTTGAAGCTTTTACCCAAACCGCAACAGGAAAACAAGCTCAAGAAGGAACGGGATTAGGATTACCAATTTCTCGCAAATTTGTTCAACTGATGGGAGGAGATATTCATGTTACATCCCAAGTTAATAAAGGAACAATATTTAGCTTTGAAATAGAAGCTATTATTGTCAACGAAAGTGAAGTTGTTGAGAGCCAAATTCCCGAACATCGTATTATTGCCTTGGAACCGAATCAACCAAGATATCGGATTTTAATAGTAGATGATAAACCTCTGAATCGTAAATTATTAATTAAACTTCTTTCTCCTCTAGGATTTGAACTCAAAGAAGCTGTTAATGGTCAACAAGCAATAGAAATATGGAATGATTGGGAACCTCACTTGATTTGGATGGATATGCGGATGCCAGTGATGGATGGATATGAAGCCACAAAACAGATAAAAGCTACAACTAAAGGGCAAGCAACAACAATAATTGCTCTAACAGCTAGTGTATTAGAAGAAGAAAAAGTAGTAGTTTTATCGGCAGGATGCGATGATTTTATGAGAAAGCCATTTCGCGAGGCAGATATCTTTAAAAAGATGGGAGAATATTTAGGGGTGCGCTATGTGTATGAGGAAAGGGAGATTAAACCGAAAGAAAAAGAAGAAACTGTTGAATCTATTGAACAGAAAGTAAGGGTATTATCTGAAGAATTAAAAAAACAACTAAAAGATGCTTTGCTGACAGGAAATTTAGCAGGAATTGCTAACATAATTACGACAATTCGTCAATGGGATAATTCTCTAGCTGAAGCGATACAAAAATCTTGTGATGGTTTTGAATATGAGAAAATTTTGAATTGGCTGAGTGATTAAGAATATAATGTTTGCTATAAATAGCTAGGGTATTTATTAGGATTCAGGAGTCATAATGAATAATTTTGATACATTTTTTTGTATCTTAAATTGCCTTTTTTCTCAAATATAAATTTCCGATAAAATATTTTAATAGTGTTTATTATTGGTAACATTCTTTTTTCATGCATGGTATAAATCACTCCTGCGCCTGATTAACGATAGACCTCTTGCAAAAGTTTTAATTAAATCAATTTCATATCTTGAAATTGTTTATTTTATATCATTTCGGGTTGAATAGTTATAATTAAAGTTTGTAGTAGGGCTTGAGCAAAAAGTATGTATCGGCGCGAATTAATTAATTATTAATAATTAATTAATTAATTAATTATTCGGTAAGAGTTTCAGTTTTTTTATTTACTTTTTGATTACTCGCAACCTATGCACGGATTGCTATATATTCTATGCCTTTAAACGAACACCTCAATTCTCATATCTGATTCCTGATTGCTATACCAATTAAAAAAAGAATGTTACGAATAATTAGGGCGATAAAAATAATTTATAGAAGGTGTCCCTTTGACCAATAAGATAACTTATGAGCTAAAAAATGGCATCGAAGCTATTTATTCTGACTCCCGACTCCTGAATCCTAAAAAATTCCGTTGCTATTTGTAGCAAACATTTATTAAATTGGTATTAATCAGTGATGAAAGTCCCATTTATATCCAAAAAATTTCGATTTTCCTTCGATATGGTCACTTTACTGGCTTGCCTGGTCATGCCGATCGTCCAATACGGATTAGCAAAGATGTCAGTATACTTATCCGATACCAATGGCGCAAGTGCCATTTGGCCGACATCGGGTTTCTACCTAGCATCTCTCCTAATTTTCCGATGGCGGATTTGGCCAGCACTATTTTTAGCCGAGCTTGTTGGCAATTCCCTGTTTTACGAAACCGCCTCCGCGATCGTTTCCATAACCTTGGTTACTAGCACTGAAACTCTCATCCTCGGATTTTTAATTCAACGTTGGATCGGACACCATCGATTTCTCAAATGCTCTCAAGATTTCTTTAAATTCTTGGCAATTGTATTAGGATTAACTGCAATCACTTCTACCCTGGCAACCGGATTGCTCTGCTTGCACGGAATTGCTTTTTGGAGTGATTTTATTGCAACATGGCGACTTTGGTACGTTGCCCTAATCGGTGGTATTACTATTGTTGTCCCAGCGTTACTTAGTTGGGTGTATTGGGAAAATCGGCAGCGATGGCGGAGTTGGCAGATTGGAGAATTTGCCCTACTGTTTGGGGCAACCATTGGTATTAGCTATATTTCCTTTTGGCAGAAGTATGCTTTAGAATACATGACACTTCCCCTCTTGATGTGGTGTGCATTTCGATTTCGGCAACAAGAATCAACTTTGTTGGTCTTTTTGATTGATGGCATAGCAATTGTAGCCACGCGCCAGGGTTTCGGTCCTTTTATTCGCGAGGATCTATCGCAGTCTTTGGTCTTGCTACAATCATTTATTCTGGTTGTAGGGTTGACTGGCTACATTCTTTGCGCGATTGTCAATGAGAATCGCCAAGCTGCTATCAAACTGATCGAAACCAATAATGAATTGGAACAACGAGTAGAAGAACGCACTTCAGAATTACAACAAGCTAAAGAAGTTGCTGATACAGCAAATCAAGCCAAGAGCGAATTCCTGGCTAACATGAGCCATGAATTGCGAACTCCTCTCAACGGTATCCTCGGTTATGCCCAAATTTTGGCAAGCGCCCAACTTCCCTCCCAGAAGCAGCGGGATGGAGTCAACATTATTTACCAATGTGGTTCTCACTTACTCGACCTGATTAACGACATTTTAGAAAGGTCTAAAATTGAAGCTCGAAAACTGGAGTTAGTTCCAACCGCACTGCATTTTCCTTCTCTCCTGCAAAGTGTGGTGGAAATGTGTAAAGTCCGGGCTGAACATAAACGGATTAATTTTATTCATCAAGTTAGTTCCCGTCTACCTGATGGAGTAGTTGCTGATGATAAGCGACTGCGTCAGGTGTTAATCAATCTATTGGGCAATGGGATTAAATTTACCGAGCGCGGTTCGGTGACGTTAGCGGTAGATGTACTGGACATATCCCAAACCGAAGTATCTTTGCTCTTTCAGGTGATTGATACGGGAGTAGGTATTGCTGAAGAGGATATGCAGCAACTATTTGAAGCCTTTGAACAAGTAGGCGTTCGCCACAAACAATCGGAAGGTACTGGACTAGGGTTGACCATCTCTGAGCAAATCGTACAACTAATGGGAGGAACGATTGATGTGAAAAGTAAATTAGGTAAAGGCAGCGAATTCTCTTTTACCATCGAATTCCCCTTGGTAGACAATTGGGTGGAACATCAGGGAGGAAGAGAAAGGGGCGATCGCATTATTGGGTATGAGGGAGAGCAATGCACTATCCTAATTGTCGATGACCGTTGGGAAAATCGAGCCGTGCTATCCAGTCTCCTCGAACCTTTGGGCTTTATGGTCATTGAGACAGAAAATGGTCAGGAAGGATTGGCCAAACTGCGGGAGTTGCAACCGGATTTAGTCATTACTGACCTTATTATGCCAGTGATGGATGGCTTTGAACTGATCCAGCGTATTCGCAATTCAGAGGATTTAAAGCATCATCAAATCATTGTTTCCTCAGCATCTGTATCCCCCATTGACCAGCAAAAAGCACTCGATACCGGAGGCGATCGCTTTTTGAGTAAACCTGTCAATGCTAGGGAGCTATTTGCAATAATTTCAGAATGTTTGGATTTAAAATGGCTGTATGAAACTCGAAAGGAATCGGAACAGTTGCCGGAAAACGACCGCAATTCACAAGATGCAGTAGTGCAAGAGATGCTTCTACCACCTCCTGAATATATTGAGGAATTACTGACGATTGCACACCAAGGAGACCCAACAGAAATCTGTGATAAAATTGAGACTTGGAATAGCTGCTACCTTGAATTTGCGGCTCCTATTATCCAACTCGCCAATGAATTTAAAATTGAAGAAATTGAAGAGTTCTTGCAAAACCATTTAAAATAAGCATTCAGCATTCAGCATTCAGCATTCAGCAGAAAATTTTTAGAAGGGAATTAAAACTCTGAGTAGCTAAAAGCTGTTAACGCAGTTCTGACTTAGGAGGCTAGCTGTTTGCGGAGCATTCCGGTACGGAAATGCTAAAAACTAATACCTATTTAACCCTAAAAACTGATGATGTCAAATAAAGGACAAATATTAGCCGTTGACGATACCCCTGCCAATTTGAAAGTGATTAGCGAAATATTACGCAATGCAGGATATGCTGTTTCTACCGCCATTGATGGAGAAAGGGCAATCAAACGTCTGCAACATTATCAGCCAGATTTAATTTTACTGGATATTTCAATGCCTGGTATTGATGGGTTTGAAACTTGTCGTCGTCTTAAAGCAGATCGGAATACCAGCCATATTCCAGTCATTTTTCTGACGGCACTTTCAGATACTGTTAATAAGGTTAAAGGTTTGGAACTTGGAGGAGTCGATTATATTACCAAACCTTTCGAGCAAGCTGAACTTTTAGCACGAATTAAAGTTCACATTGACCTCAAAAAAGCACAACTTCAATTAATCCAAGAATCAAAACTATCTATGTTAGGAGAATTGGTTGCTCGGATTGCTCATGAGATTAATAATCCTATGACTTTTATCTATACAAATATTAATTATGCCGCACAATATCATGAAGAACTTATCCATCTTTTAGAATTATACGAGGCTCAATTTCCAACTCCTTCTCAGGAGATCGAAGATTGGCGAGAAGAAATAGATTTATCCTTTCTCAAACAAGATTATCTCCAATTGCTCGAATCAATGAGGTTAGGAGCAGAACGTATCAAAGGTATTGTAGTGTCTTTGCGTTCTTTTGCCAAGTTAGATGAAGCTGAATGGAAATTATCCAATTTGCATGAGGGTTTGAAAGACACTTTGATGTTATTGTCTTATCGCTTACAAGGGAACTCCTGTAGAGAAGCAGTAAAAGTAGTTAAAAATTACGGAGAATTACCGTTAGTTTATTGCAACCCAGCTCAATTGAATCAAGTTTTTATGAGCTTACTGATGAATGCAATTGAGGCGATAGATGAAAAACACTCAAATTCTGCAGCAGCAGCAGAAGAGGCTATACTTGAATGCCCACAAATAGTTATATCTACTGCCTCTGAAATAGTCGATGGCAAAAACTTAGCTTGCATTCATGTTGCAGATAATGGCATTGGTATACCGGAGACCATACAAGCGCAAATATTCGAGCAATTTTTTACGACAAAATCAACTGGAAAAGGAACGGGTTTGGGGTTAGCGATCGCCAAGCAAATAGTTACAGAAAAACATGAAGGGACAATTACTTATACATCAGAATTAGGTAAAGGTACGAAATTTACGATCGCCATTCCCATAGACAGAAAAAATTTGTCTTAATAGTTTGTGATGAAGTTAGAGATTCAAATTCATACTGAATCATGACTCTTGACTCTTGACTCCTTGAAATAACCGTGCGTATCTGTAGCAAAAATTTTATAGTGCGTAGCGCTAGGGAATAGGGATAGGGAATAATAGAGTGTCAAATGGTTTATGATTTATAAATGTCTTCACCTTAATACGTAACGCTATAGTATTTCATACTATACCAATTTTTATGCAATAATGTTACAAATAATTTGGTAAACTAAGATACTTTAAGTCAGATTTATCTTTAAGAAAATGGAATTTTTTCATGCTAAAAATGATATTAAAGCTAAATCTAGTTAACTACTGAATATTAACCAATGACTACTAGAAACAACCCTGAATATTTGTAGCGAACATTGTAATAGCTTTGAATATGAGAAAATTTTGAATTGGCTAAGTCATTAAGAAGATGGACATCATCAGACAAAATTTTCAACTTATTATACAATAATAACAATATTTAATAGTAACTTATGAGTTCCTCGCTAACCAACTCAGAGCATGGCAATATTTTAGTTGTAGATGATACTCCTGCTAATTTACAACTTTTAATAGGTTTATTATCATACAAGGGTTATACTGTCCGGCCAATTCCCAGTGGAAAACTTGCTCTCCAAGGCATTCATCTTGATTATCCCGATCTGATTTTACTTGATATTCAAATGCCCGATATGACATCTAATAAAACAAAAAGAGCATACCCCCGATGTGCTTTGCATCGCAAAATGGAGTCTAATTCAACAAATTTCAAACCATTTTTAATAGGAATA
>NZ_JAAHGT010000408.1 GCF_010672385.1 Okeania sp. SIO2F4 | reverse complement strand
TCTCCTGCAAGGAGAGGGGTGAAATACTCCCCCTTCCCTACTAGGGAAGGGGGTTGGGGGTTTAGGTTTTTTTTACCCATAATTTTAGTCTAGACGCGGTACTTTTGAACTATCAAAATAATTGGGTCTAAAACCTCACCTTTTAATCAGTTATCAGCCATCAGTTAAATATTTTTTCTAGTTTTATAAAAATAAAAAAGTAAGAATTTAACTTCTGACTTCTGTACAGGTGATTCGCGTAATTAGCAGCATTCCGCAGGAAATCACCCCTACTAACTTCTAACTTCAGAAATTCCCGTTACAAAAACAACTTCTAACTTCTCAATTTTGAATTTTTGACTTTTTAATTCTAAATTATAAATTTATTAACGAGAAGCTCTTACTAACAATAATACTGCCACTCCAAGACCGATAAAATTCGGTAGCCATCCAGCCAAAAAAGGAGTCAAAATTTCTTTTTGCCCCATTGCTCCTGTAATAAATGAAAGTAAATAATAACCAAAAATAATTATCACACTAATACCAAAGCTAGTACCCCTATTAGCCCTTCTTTGCGGTCTAATTCCCAAAGCTGCTCCTACTAAACCCATTACTAAACATACAAATGGTAAAGCAAATTTTTGTTGAATTCTGACTTGGGTTTTAACAACTTTCCGATAATTTCCACTTAGTCGCATTAAATCTAAATATTCATAAGATTGAGCAATATTCATCTGTTTATAAGTACGTCTTTTTCCTGCTAAATCTAAAGGAGCACTAGAAAGCTTTAATTTTTGATGGTCAAACTTGACAATATTACGATATGAACCATCTGGAGATACCAGATAAATTGTCCCATTAAACAAGTCCCAAATATTTTCTGCTGAATTCCAAGTTGCTGTTTCGGAAGAAACTATTTGGTCAACTCCATATTGGGAACGGTCCAAAATAGTTACCCCTTTCATATACTTACCATCAAACCTTTCCGCGTAGAATAAGCGGGTAAGTGTATCGTCTAGACTACCGTCTGGTTGCTCGACTTTCCCAAACTCTGGATAGAAAATATTTTTTTCTTTAAAAGGAGGATTGTCTTGCTCTAGAGTTTTTTCTAGAATCAGAGACCCTTGATAATTGGCATTAGGTACAATTACTTCATTAAGGGCAAAGCTGAAAGCAGTTACCGTCAGACTTAATATAACCGCAGGTATAACCATTCGATAGACACTAATGCCACAGCTACGCAGAGCAACTATCTCACTATTGCCAGACATCTGACTGTAAACCATGAGGGTAGCAAGTACCATTGCCATCGGAAATGCCAAACCAATAAATTCTGGCATTTTGAGTAGAAATACTTGTATGGCAATAGAAACAGGTAGTCCAGATTCTGTCACTTTTCGGACTAACTCAAACATTGCCCCAACTGTTATGCCAATAGATGAAAATAATCCTACACCAAAGAGGAATGGCCCAATTAATTCTGCGGTCATGTAGCGGTCCATGACTGAAATTTTTGGTTCCAATCTTTGGAGGAAAAATAAGGACTTTGAGATACTGCGCTCCATATATTTCAGATTTAAGGTCGAGTCTACAATTCAGAATTGAAAGCTAGGTTGGCTTTTAATTCTGCCCTGATGAAATAGATGTTTTAGGATATTATTCAAGGTTAGCTTAATCTTCATCGTAAAGTTCTAAAACTGAGAAATTGCTGAGAGAAATTTGATTTTGGTTAATTGTATATGGGGATGATTAATAGACCTTTCCGGAAAAGAGGGAGTAGTGAGTAGGGAGTAGGGAATAGGGGGAAAGAATTGATGATTTATCTGTATGGGATTGATTTGATTTTTGATTATCACCAGATGATTAATATATACTAGACCTCTCCGGAAAAGAGGGAGCGGGGAGCGGGGAGCAGGGAGTAGGGCGAAAGAATTGATAATTTATACGAGATAATTGATTTAATTTTTGATTATCACCAGATGTCTACTGAAAACTTGTCATTGCGACGATAGGAAGCAATCTCAGGGGTGGTGCGAGATTGCTTCCTTTCACTCCGTTCCAGTCGCAATGACCTACAATAGCTAATATTAGAATTAATATAATGCCTACAAAAGGAGTTCAGTAGGGTGTGTTAGACGGCTAAAACTTAGACTTTGAAAGGTACTTAACAATCCATCGTAACGCACCATTTTAGTTGTATCAGTCCACCAGGTTTATTCTTCCTCAATAGTATCAGTTTCAAAGTTAACTCCTTCGTATAAAACTTCAATAGCAGAAGTAAATTCAATACTTGATAATGTAATTGATTCTTCTTCTGTATATGCACAATAATGCCAAATTTTTCCCTCGCCACGTTGATAAATTTCTACAGATATTGATTCTGAATCTACTAAAACATATTCTTGCAAACTGGGAAACTGACGATAATATTTAAACTTATTGCCGCGATCGTATTTTTCTGTACTGGGGGAAAGAATTTCAATAATTACTTTAGGGTGTTTGATAAAGTCACGAGATTTTAAATCGTCAGGATTACAACTAATAACTAAATCTGGATAGAAATAACAACTATTTTTAGCATCCTGAACTTTAGCATCAGACACATTAACTCGACAGCCTCTTTGACGGACATGAGACCTTAGAGCTGTATAAAAATTAAGGGCAATATCATTATGAGGAAGACTTCCTCCTGTCATGGCTAAAATTTCTCCATCTACATATTCATGGCGAAATTCCTGTTTAGCTTCCCATTCCAGGTATTCTTCAGGAGTCATTTTTTGATAATCTTGGGGTTGAGCAATCATAGTTTTCTTACAGTTAAATTAATTGTTTTTATCTTATCATTGAATTTATTATAATTGCTATGATTTGTGTAAATAATTATCAAAATAAATATGGCTAAAATGACTATAAATGAAGCTCAAATGAAAGATTCATTGAAAGTAATAATTATTTAGTTAATGCAAGAAAAAAATAGGATTATTAGAGGATTTTTGAAAAGTATGGATTTGGATTTATATCCCCCCTGCCATTCCCTTGACAAGGTTGGAAATACAAGGTCAATTCCCCCTTATTAAGGGGGATTTAGGGGGATCGTAAATGTAGCTTATTAAACAGAGAAATGCTATATGAATTTTGAGTTGAGAAAAAGTTTTGAAAAAGGTTAGCGATCGCTAACTTCAAAATAAATTTGTAATTAACAGAATCTCTAATTTTTGTAGAAGTCTAATACTTATATTTTTCCTATGTTCCTAAATTCGTTTAATTAGTTTTTTCAATTTGCTCTGATTAAATAGGATGTCTTAGAATAGTATCTAATAATTAACTTAATCTGAGTCCAATTTTAGGAGGAGATATGGAACCTATTACTATTGCAATGGCGCTAGCTGCTGTATTGGGGACAAAAGCTTTGGAAAAAACTGGGGAAAAGGTTGGGGAGGCAGTTTGGGATAGAAGTGCTAAGTTGATGAAATATCTGAAACAAGAATCTCCTGGTGCTATAGCTGCTATTGAACAAGCTTCAGAGCAACCTTTGGATTATGGCCAGGCAGTTTTGGAAATGCAGGAGGCAGCAGCTAATCCTGATGTAGCTCGGACAATACAGGAGTTAGCAGCGGCAGTAGAAGAAAATCCTCATCCAAAGTTGACTGAGGTTGTGGAAGAAATTAGAGAAGCGTTAAAGTCTCTGGAGTCGAAAGATGAAAAGAATGCCTACATAACAGCAAAAGAAATTAAGGCAGAAACAGGTGGGATGGTGATTGGAAAAAGTGAAAAGAAAATTGATACGGGAGAAGGCTCAATAGTGGCTGACACAATTGGCAATATTGACAACCGTAAGATTGACAGGCGAACTACCATTTGACTAACTTCGCCTGAACAGGGAAGAGAATTGACTCTCAAGGAATGGCAAGATATTTGTCGGGAAATGCTGAGTAAGCAACTAACCAGCAATTCTCTATTTCACGATGATGAGGAGGCTAAAAAACACCGAGAACAAATTTATGTCCCACTGGCACTGGTGGAACGGAAAAAGTCTGAGAAACGGCAACAAGATGAATTATCTCCCGAACAGGGAACGAAACTTTATGAACCCCAATATGAGGAAAAGCAAAGATTTACCCACAATACATTCTTAAAACAGATTTTACAGCAAAAACAAGGCAAAAGTCAAGGCAAGAGAATTGCTTTAATTGGTGAACCGGGGGCGGGCAAAACTACTCTGTTGCAAACTATTGGGAATTGGATATTGCAGGAAGGGTTGGATTTGCCTGTGTGGGTTTCTTTGGCAGATTTGACTCAAGATGGGAATTTGAGGAGTCTTGAGGATTTCTTGTTTAATTCTTGGCTGCCTTTTTCTCCAGATAAGCGCCAGAAGGTGCAAGATAATTTTACTGAACAATTTCAACAGAAGCGAGTTTGGTTATTGTTGGATGGGGTAGATGAAATTGCTACTTCTGGCAGTCAGACTTTGCAAAATATTTCTCGTCAACTTTCGGGGTGGGTGGGTAAAGCGCGGGTGGTGTTGACTTGTCGTCTGAATGTTTGGCAGGCTGATGTGAATGCTTTGTCTGATTTTGAGACTTTTCGGTTGTTGGATTTTGATTATCCTCAGCAGGTAGAGCAGTTTATTGATAATTGGTTTAATTCCCCTCAACCCCGTTTTAATCCCCCCCAACCCCCCTTTGAAAGGGGGGAGCAAGAGCAAGAGCAAGACTTTGTAAGGGGGGAGAATAGTAAGGGCGATCGCTTAAAGGTGGAATTGGGTAAAGAGGAAAAAGCACGGGTGCGAGATTTGGTGCAAAATCCTTTGCGGTTGGCGCTGTTGTGTCGGAGTTGGCAGTTATATGAGGGAAGTTTGCCGGAAACTAAGGCGGAATTATATGGTCAGTTTGTGGAGCAGTTTTATCGGTGGAAGTGTGTTCCTTTTCCAATTAAGGAAAGTAAGCAACGGGAATTAAATCTGGCGTTGGGTAAGTTGGCGAAGGATGATATTGATTCTAGTGAGAGTCGTTTTCGGTTGCGTCAGGATTTTATTGTTGAGAGGTTGGGGAATGCTGATGATGAAAATTCTTTGTTTTATCTGGCGTTGCAAATTGGATGGTTGAATAATGTGGGGGTGGCAGCAGAGTCACCGACGAAAAAGGTGTATGCTTTTTTTCATGCCACGTTTGAGGAATATTTTGCTGCTTTGGTTATTGATGATTGGGATTTTTTCTTGCCTCGCGAACATAAGAATAAACCTGTGAAGGGGAGGCGTTATCGTATTTTTGAGCCGCAGTGGAAGCAGGTGATTTTGCTGTGGTTGGGGCGAGAGGATGTGGAGGAGAGAGAGAAAGAGGGGTTTATTGAAGCTTTAACTAAGTTTAAGGATGGGTGTAAACACTTTTTGCCAAAGAAAAAATTAGATACGAGATTTTATGAATATCAGGCTTATGTTCTTGCTGCTGCTGGAGCTGGTGAATTTATAAACTACACTAAAACTGATAAAATAGTCCAGAAAATAGCTGATTGGGGTCGTAATGTCTCCTGTTTCCCGTATTTTCCTGAAACGGAAATACTAGAAATCTTAGGGAAAATTGACCCCGAGAGCAATCGTTTGTGGTTGCATTTTTTGAAGTCTAGGGACTATAATATTCGCAGGCAAGCAGCAGAAAGCTTAGGGGAAATTGGCACAGGCAAGATTGACAGTTTGGTGGATTTGTTGGGCTCTACTTCTGATGATAATATTCGCGAGCAAGCAGCAAAAAGCTTAGGGAAAATTGGCAAAGGCAATCAGAAAGCCATTGATAGTTTGCTGCATTTGTTGGTGTCTAATGCTGATGATTATGCTTGCGGGCTAGCATCGTACAGTTTAGGGGAAATTGGCACGGGGAACGAGAATGAGATTAATGCTTTAGTGAATTTATTGGGGTCTACTGCTGATGATTATGCTTGCAGACTAGCAGCGTACAGTTTAGGGAACATTGGCAAGGGGAATGAGAATGCGATTAATGCTTTAGTGAATTTATTGGAATCTACTGCTAATAATGATATTCGCAGGCAAGCAGTAGCAAGCTTGGGGGAAATTGGTAAGGGTAATCAGAAAGCCATTGAAGGTTTAGTGCATTCGCTGGAGTCTACTTCTTGCAATTTTCTTTGCAGGCAAGTAGCAGAAAGCTTAGGGGAAATTAACCCCAGCAATCAGGAAACCATTGATTATTGGGTGCATAAGCTGTGGTCTATTAATGATAATGATTATAGTAGTCATTATATTGATTATTATATTAAGCTGGCAGCAGAAAGCTTAGAGAGAATTGGCACGGGCAATCAGAAAGACATTGATAGTTTGATGCAATTGTTGAGAACTGCTTGTGATAATTTGACTCGCAGGCAAGTAGCAGAAAGCTTAGAGAGAATTGGCAAGGGCAATCAGAAAGCCATTGATGTTTTGGTGCAATTGTTAGAGTCTGCTACTGATTATCAGACTCGTATCCAAGCAGCAGCAAGCTTAGGAGAAATTGACCCCGGCAATCAGAAAGCCATTGATGGTTTGGTGTCCTTGTTAAAGTTTACTGTTCCTTCTTGGGCTCGTATCCAAGCAGCAGAAATATTAGGGCGAATTGACCCTGGCAATCAGAAAGCCATTGATGGTTTGGTGTCCTTGTTGAAGTTTACTGTTCCTTGTTGGACTCGTATCCAAGCAGCAGAAATATTAGGGCGAATTGACCCTAGCAATCAGAAAGCCATTGGTGTTTTGGCGCAATTTTTATGGTTTGGCGATCACTGTGATTCTGATCATGCAGCAGAAAGCTTAGAGGAAGTTTTAGTAGAAGAGAATATGGCAGAAGTCGTTACATCCTTAAAAGACAACTTATACTTATTATCAGTTGTAGACCTATCAATATCAAATTACAGCAATTTCTATAATCGCTTCCAAATATGCTATACAACAATCTGGAAATGTGCCCAAACTTTGCCCTATCCAGAATTTTATCAAGCTTGGCATCTTCCGTTTCTGTTTAAAAGACCCGGGTTGTTTTTATGGTTTCCCATTTTCCTTTTACCACTATTAGTCGCAATGATCTGGAACTTTGTGTCAAGATTAGTCAGAATGATCTGGAATTGCGCTAAAACTCTCCCCTACCTGGAATTTTTGTTAAAAAAATTACTATATTTGTATCATCCCTTGCACAAGTTAGTTGTAGGAATAGCTACAGTAATATTTGAATTAGTTGCAGTAATAGCTACAGTAATATTCAAATTAGTTGCAGTAATAGCTACAGTAATATTCAAATTAGCTATAGTAATACTGCCAAATCCTCTCACATATATATTTCTCTTAATATGGCTCCCAGCCTTTTTTCTAACCTTTTTTCTCTTTAAGAACTTATTACTTAGTATCCTAGAAATTTTAGCCAATCGTTTGATATTTGCTACTCGTCCGATGAATACTCAAGATTGGTTAGTAGTAGGGTTAACATTATTAGTCCCTGGAGCAATAGTCTCTGGAGCAATTTTCCTATGGATAAGAGACAAAAACAATCAAGTATTCTACTTTAACCGCAGCTTTTCCCATCTCAAAAAATTGCTTCCAGACTTGTTAGTAACCTTTTCCACCCGAGTGTTAATTGAAGAACTAATATTTCGGGTCTTATTACTACCCCATCCAACTGAGCAAGTTTCAACTACTTTATGGCGGTTGGTAATATCATGGTTATGGGTAGGATGGTGGTGGTTTGTATCTATTTGTCTCCAAATAGTAGTCCGGCTCCTATTATGGGAAAACAGAGAACGAGGGAAACATTGGAATTTTGCAACACCAATTAACCCAATTCTAGCAGTAATTTTGGGTATAGGATGCACAATCATATACTTACTAACTGGCAGTTTGTGGGTTGTGCTAATTATTCATTGGGTAGCAGTTGTGATTTGGCTATTTTGGTCAGGTGGTACACAAAGGTTTTATGGAAGTAAGTAATGTAAGGAGGTATCATTCATCATGTCTCAAGAATTATTAAATGAGTTAATCAGTAAATCAGAAAAATTAAACATTGAAGAAAAGCTTCAATTAATGCGTTATTTATCAAGTCATCTTCAAATAAATGATAATTCAACCCCTAAACCTGGGCGTAAATGGCGTGATATTCAAGGAAAAGCAACTTATCCATTAGTAGGAGAAGATGCTCAAGAATGGGTTTCTCGAACTCGTCAAGAAGCCACAGAAAACA
>NZ_JAAHGT010000407.1 GCF_010672385.1 Okeania sp. SIO2F4 | reverse complement strand
TGGATTAGAACATAAAGAAGATTTATTTACTGCTAGTCGAGCTTGTGTGAAAGGTGGTGTTACTTCTTTTCTGGAAATGCCTAATACTAAACCTTTGACTACGACTCAAGCTGCATTGGATGATAAATTACAACGGGCAGCTCAAAAATGTTTGGTTAATTTCGGTTTTTTTATTGGGGCAACTGCAGAAAATTTACCCGATCTATTAACAGCTAATCCTACTCCTGGGATTAAAATTTTTATGGGTTCCATGCACGGACCTTTATTAGTAGATACTGAGGAAAAGTTAGAACCAATTTTTGCTAGGGGAAAAAGGTTAATTGCTGTTCATGCAGAAAATCAAGCTCGAATTGATGAAAGGAAAAAAGAATTTGCTGGAATTTCTGACCCTGCTATTCATTCACAAATTCAGGATAATGAAGCAGCTTTGTTGGCAACTAAGATGGCTTTGAAATTGTCGAAAAAATATCAGCGACGCCTACATATTTTGCATACTTCGACTGGAGATGAAGCTGAATTATTGCGTCAGGATAAACCTAGTTGGGTAACTGCTGAAGTTACGCCTCAACATTTGTTATTAAATACAAGTGCTTATGAAAAAATTGGTACTTTAGCTCAGATGAATCCTCCTTTAAAGTCTGTTCGGGATAATGATATTTTATGGCAAGCTTTGTTAGATGGAGTAATTGATTTTATTGCCACAGATCATGCACCTCATACTTTGGAAGAAAAAGCAAAAGGTTATCCGAATACTCCTTCAGGAATGCCTGGGGTAGAAACTTCTTTACCTTTAATGTTGACTCAAGCTATCCAGGGAAAATGTTCTGTTGCTCAGGTTTCTAATTGGATGTCTACTGCTGTTGCTAAGGGTTATGGAATTCCGAAAAAGGGAGCGATCGCTCCTGGTTTTGATGCAGATTTAGTATTAGTCGATCTGGATAATTATCGCCCTGTTTTAAGAGAGGAATTAATGACAAAATGTCGGTGGAGTCCGTTTGAAGGATGGAGTTTAACTGGTTGGCCTATTATTACTATTGTTGGGGGAGAAGTTGCTTTTAATCGTGGTGAATTTAATTCTGAGGTTCGGGGTCGAGCTTTGACATTTTATGGAGCTACCTAATTAATTTTTGCGGGTAGAGATTGGACAGACTTAGAAGGAATACAACCTATTATAAGGAATGGATACTCAAGAATATGTTACCCGGATAAGACGAGGAGAGTTTCCAGAGTTAGAAATTAAACAAAAGAAATTGAGTAATTAACAGTAAATATAGGGACTTCCAAATAAAAAATTATCCCATTAGCTATGAAAATAAGGGAGTAGGGAGTAGGGAGTAGGGAGTAGGGAGTAGGGAAGAAATTGAACAAGTAAGGGAGTAGGGAGTAACCAGTTAAGGCGATTAGTAGAAAAATTGGGATAATTTATTTTCTGCTATTCCCATAAAAGAAAGTCTCCAGAATTTAACTCACTTATTGATAGACACTGCACCAGTTATTTACTAGGTTGAACAAAACCCCCAATACCTAGCAAAAACAAGAGCATTATTTAATTATAACAGTCTTTTAATCACCCTTATTATCCATATTCTTTTTTGTAATTGGTATAATTTAAAATTAATCTAATAGGTAACCTAAAAAAAGCCCCCAGCAAAATCATACTGGGGTAGTAAACTCCTAGGCAATATTATTCTAATCTCTGCCACTACTACCAATAGTTATCCGTAAATTGGTCGGAAGTAACAGTTAACAGAGTGCCAAGGAGTGAACAGAAAAAATTTGTAAATTTATCAATAGTCGTGTGATATAATTGAGAAAGGAAGTAATAGTATTAAGTTGAACTAAAAGTCCATCTTAATAATCCTACACCAAAACTTTAAGTGTTAGTTTTAGGAGTATGTTAATTACTTCAAATAGCATTCAGTCCAACCCTTACCTGGTTGATAATAGTTGCCACCAACAATTGCGTCCATTTCCTCTGGCTTCAACTCTAAAAAATCCTCATCTAGCTTTTTCTCTGGGTTAGTATTGTTGATATTCTGAATTTGAAAGTTTTTGAAGGAAGAGCTAAGTTTTTGTTTAGACATTTGTTGGTCTCCAATTTTTCTATGGTTAGTGGAATTAGACTTTTTGTCTAGTTCTATTTTTATTATGGCAAACCCAACACCAGTTTATACAAGGGGGTTGACAAAATCAAAAAGACATAATTGTATCAATTATTTCCTCTAAAAAAGTATAAAAGTAGTTCCCCAATAAAGGATAAATGATTGGGAAATTGTATTATCCATGGTTTAATTTGATAATTTTGTATGCAATTTTCTCAATCAACTTTCAATACTAAATTTTTCCCAATCAAAATTAAGCTTACCAATAGAAATCAATTTAGCATGACGTCCACGGAGTGTTGGATCAACAGTATCTCCTGCCTCAGAAAAACTCAAACAAACCCGTAAAAAATTAGGAGGATAATAAACCAACTTCTCAGACCATTCAATTGCTACAATACCCAAAGGTACTTCTGAACCTTCCCAATAAATCTCCAAATTTAAAGCTTCAATCTCTGAACTTTCTAAACGATATAAATCAAAATGATAAAGAGGAATTTTGCCAGAAAAATATTCATTAATTAAAGTAAATGTAGGGCTATCAATTGTTTCACTTATTCCCACACCTGCTCCAATACCTTGAACCAAAGTAGTCTTACCAGTACCTAAATTTCCTTCCAATAAAATTACACTACCAGCAGGTAAAAATTCCCCCAGACTTTTACCAAGATTGTAAGTAGCTGCTGCATTTGCTAGTGACAAAAAAACTTCTTGACTTTTCATTTAATTGTTAATTTTTAAACTGGTTATTTTCAGTTATCAGCATCTCCTACTGAAGTAGGAGGCTTGAAATACTGAATTTGATTTTTTTTTCTTGGTGGATTGGATATGGCGTTTTGCTACACAAAATGAAAAACAAGCGGATCTGCAATAGCGATAAACCTCCTCATCTATCGACCGCTTTTTATCCCCTTTAAAGGCGATGCCTTAGCAACATCTTTCTTCACAGAAAAATTGACAAAATAGAAAAGTTATATATTTGCTATTAAATGGATATTTATCAATAGTAAATCTATTTAAAATACGTTTTTTTATAATGAATAATTTAGGGTTAATTCTCCCATATTAAAATTTAATTCCAACTATTCTCCTCTTCATCTTCCAACACTTCCTACCCTTCCCAAACTTCCCTTCATTCAATCTTTTTTCCTTCTTCCTTCTCTCCTAGATAACCAAAACCTTCTTCCTTTTAAATCCGACTATACCACTGAAATAAAACCTGTGCCAACATCATCGGATCGTGGCGAACAAAACCAGTTTGCTCATCCTCATACATCACATTAGTTAAAAGAATTTTCCGCCCCAAATTTCTAACTGCTTCTCGGTCAAGAAAAACCGGATGAGAATCTTCTTGAGCATACTTAATTAAAGCTTGTGCCGAAGGGCTTTTTCCCTGCACTAAAACAGTATCAAATAATCGTTTACCACAAGCAACATCAATAGCACGAATATGGTCAGCTACACTATATCCAGTAGTTTCCCCAGGCTGAGTCATAATATTACAAACATAAATACTAGGAATATTTCTTAAAGTAATAGCCTCTGCAATTTCAGATACTAATAAATTAGGAATAACGCTAGTATATAAACTACCAGGACCGATAATAATACAGTCAGCTTCTTCTATAGCTTGCAAAACTTTAGGCAAAGCAGGAGGATTTTCAGGAGTACAACCTATTTTGATAATTTTGCCTCCTGCTTCAGTAATATTAGACTCCCCCTCAATACGTCGCCCATCTGCCAATTCTGCCCAGAGGTTAACATCAGTCAAAGTAGCAGGCAAAACCTGACCTTGGACAGCTAAAACTTTTGAACTAGCTGCAACAGCTCTTTCTAAATCACCTGTCACCTCACTCATTGCTGTAAGGAAAAGATTGCCAAAACTGTGACCCACCAACCCATCACCAGCACGAAACCGATATTGAAATAACTCAGTTAACAACTTTTCCTCGTTAGCTAAAGCTGCCAAACAATTCCGAATATCTCCTGGTGGGAGTACCCCTATTTCTCGGCGCAACCTACCAGAAGACCCACCATCATCTGCAACCGTAACAATAGCACTAATATTAGCACTATAACCTTTGAGACCCCTTAATAAAGTCGAAAGACCAGTACCCCCACCAATAGCTACAATTTTGGGACCTTTATTTAATCGTCGATGGGTAAGTAACCTATCGACCAGTTCTTCATCTCCCTCTGGCATTAACACTTTAGTAATAGTGTTTAAACTGCGGTTTTGTCCCCAGAAAATAAATAACAAACCACTAAGGATAATTATTGGCCCGGAAATATAATTAGGTACTATAGTTGTTATCCATCCCAAAAAGTTCTTGAGTAGCTCTAGGGTATAAAAAATAGGAGTCATTCCCGTCCATATTGCTACTCCTAAGCTAGTTAGTAGTACGCCAGCAGCACTCAAAAGTAACCATCGTTTGACGAATAATCCTGGTGCAAGCCATTTAAACCATTGGCTAACTATCCGAGAGTGACTCTTTTGACGTTTTGCAATAGAAAAGTTACTTTTGAGAAAGATGCGTAGAGTTTTCTTGAGTAAACCAGTTGACATAAGAATTTTAGCCTTAGCTGAATTAAAAACAGATTTTTCTAAAAATACTATCTACATAAAGAGGATTCTGGCACTATTATGGCGCTTCAGGACCAAATTTTGTTGGGGATGAGATGGGGGAACTCAGATATAATGTACTTTGAACAAAGTCCATTAAATTAGTTTTGACTTTTTCATTGCTAGTTTTCCAGTTGTGCATTGTTAAGTTTGAATTAGGTTTTAGGTTGAGGGGAATGGGCGTCCTCTAATAAGATTGACAAGTTGAGGTGGTTCCGCTAAAGTAACTCCTAAATAGCGGATTAATCAAATTTTGTGGACTCAAACAGTTAGACTCAAACTGAATCAATCGGAAAAAAGTGTGTTGACTTTTTTGTGTCACTTGTCCAAAAACTTGTTTAATGTTGGGTTGTACACAGTCCGTCAATATTTCTTTCAAGAGAATAAATATCTCAGTTACGAATCTAATTATCACTTGTGCAAAGAGAATGAAAATTATCAACTCTTGGCAACTGATTGTGGTCAACAAACACTTAAATCTGTAGATAAATGCTTTAAAGCATTCTTTAAACTACTATTGATGAAAAAAGAAGGAGTTTATCAACAGAGGATTAATCTCCCAAGATATTTGCCGAAAGATGGTTTTTTCCCTTTGATAATTCCAATTAGAGCCAGACATGACTTTGCCAAAGATAATTGGAAGTTTAAGATTCCCACATCTCGCAAATACACTAGAGATCATGGCTCTGTCTATATTAGAGTGCCTCCTAATTTGAGAGAGTATCGAATCAAGGAAATCCGAATACTTCCGAAGCAAAAAGGCAAATTTTTGGATGCTGCATTTGTTTATGAGTATAATGAGGAACAGATAAATGTGGACAAAGATGAAGCAATTTCTATTGATTTGGGATTGAATAATCTGGCTACAATTGTCAGTTCTACAGACGAATCTTTTATCATCGATGGACGTTGGCTTAAGTCCAAAAATCAGTGGTTTAATAAATGTCGAGCTAAACTTAGTTCTCATAAATATCGGCAAGGAATTAGGCATCATACCAAGCAAGAAGCTTGGTTGTCTTATCGTCGTAAAAATCAAGTTAATGACTACCTAAATAAAGCTGCTAGATACATTGTTGATTTCTGTGTAAGTAGAAAGATTGGAACGATTGTGGTGGGGTATAACCCTACTCTTAAACAAGAAACTAAGCTGGGTAAACGCAACAATCAGACGGCAGTTGCTCCACTTGTGGAGACCCCAAGACCGCACTGCCTCAATTTTGTTCAAATTCCGATCTTTACCCTTTGTGGCAAGCTGAAAAGCCTCTGTGAACGATATGGTTTGAACTACGTTGAACAAGAAGAATCCTATACATCTATTGCCTCTAGTCTTGATAGAGATAAAATGCCTGTTTATAATGCTGATAATCCTGTCAAAAAAAGTTTCTCGGGTAGAGGAATCAAGCGTGGATTGTATCAGACAAAAGATGGTCATTTAATTAATGCGGATGCAAATGGAAGTTTAGGAATAGGGTTAAAAAGTAAGCACCAACTCAGTTTTGAGCGAGTGTCTAGGGTCTGTTTGACGCAGCCAGTAAGGGTCAATATCCTTCAAGAATCCCCAACTATAGCGACCCTAGGAGCTTAGTGGTGGGAGTACGTCAAGAACCTTTAATTGAACTCAAAGGAGTTAGTAAGTCATTTGGAGAAAATGTTGTCTTAGATGAAGCAGACTTAACAATTTATCGTGGAGAGGCATTAGCTATTATTGGTCCGTCGGGCACTGGTAAATCTACAGTTCTCAGAATTATTGCTGGTTTATTGACTCCTGATGCTGGGGAAGTTTATGTGCAGGGAAAACGACGGGTTAGATGGATGGATGATTTAAAAGATCCAATTACTATTGGTATGGTGTTTCAGAATGCAGCTCTGTTTGACTCTTTGACAGTGGAAGAAAATGTCGGTTTTCTTTTGTATCAACATTCTAAGTTATTACGTTCCCAGATTCAGGAGTTGGTGAACCAGAAGTTGGAAATGGTGGGTTTGGGTAAAATTGGCGATCGCTATCCAGCAGAATTATCTGGTGGGATGCGTAAACGGGTGAGTTTTGCTAGAGCGATTATTACTAATCCAGAAAATCCCCATGACGATCCAGATGTATTATTATATGATGAGCCTACGGCTGGTCTAGACCCTATAGCTTCTACTGTAATTGAGGATCTAGTCCGTCACATACAATATGTGGATGGTGGGTGTAGCACTTATGTTATGGTGACTCATCAACATAGTACCATTCGTCGCACAGCAGACAGAGTTGTTTTTCTTTACCAGGGAAAAGTTCAGTGGGAAGGTAGTGTAGATGAAATTGATACTGTGGATAATCCTCTGATACAACAATTTTTTACAGGTAGTGTAGATGGACCAATTAAAGTGGTGGGTTAACGAAGTTAGAATTGAGAATTGAGAATTTAGAATTTAGAAGTTGTTTTTGTCAGAGTGATTTTTTTTGAGGAACTCTCCAAAAATATTTTGTCTAAAAAGGTAGGGTTAATGAATTAAGAATTGAGAATTTAGAAGTTGTTTTTGTCAGAGTGTTTTTTTTTTGAGGAACTCTCCAAAAAAATTTTGCCTAAAAAGATAGAGTTAATGAATTGAGAATTGAGAATTGAGAATTTGTCAGAGTGATTTTTTTTGAGGAACTCTCCAAAAAAATTTTGCCTAAAAAGGTAGGGTTAATGAATTGAGAATTGAGAATTGAGAATTTGTCAGAGTGATTTTTTTTGAGGAACTCTCGAAAAAATTTTGCCTAAAAATATAGAGTTAATGAATTGAGAATTGAGAATTGAGAATTTGTCAGAGTGATTTTTTTTGAGGAACTCTCCAAAACATTTTGCCTAAAAATATAGAGTTAATGAATTGAGAATTGAGAATTGAGAATTTGTCAGAGTGATTTTTTTTGAGGAACTCTCCAAAACATTTTGCCTAATACCATTTCTCATGCATTAATGCTACCCTTGGAAGGTGGTAAAAATCACTGGAAAAATTACAGAGGTTAGTTAACAATAAAATTATGTCAATAAATAGTATTTAGAAATATAAAACCAAAGTATAGCAAAGTTTTTGACAATTGGTATAATAAAGATAGGGTTAATGAATTGAGAATTGAGAATTGAGAATTGAGAATTGAGAATTTGTTTTGATCAGAGTGATTTTTTTTGAGGAACTCTCCAAAATATTTTGCCTAAAAAGATAGGGTTCATAAATTGAGAATGGAGAATTTGTTTTTGTCAGAGTGATTTTTTTTGAGGAACTCTCCAAAATATTTTGCCTAAAAAGATAGGGTTCATAAATTGAGAATGGAGAATTTGTTTTTGTCAGAGTGATTTTTTTTGAGGAACTCTCCAAAAATATTTTGCCTAAAAAGGTAGGGTTAATGAATTAAGAATTGAGAATTGAGAAGTTGTTTTTGTCAGAGTGATTTTTTTTGAGGAACTCTTCAAAAACATTTTGCCTAAAAAGGTAGGGTTAATGAATTGAGAATTTAGAATTGAGAAGTTGTTTTTGTCAGAGTGATT
>NZ_JAAHGT010000406.1 GCF_010672385.1 Okeania sp. SIO2F4 | reverse complement strand
ATACTATTCAATGGGTAATTAGTGGAAAAGTGGTAGCTGGTGCTCTTGATATCGGAACTTTTATGGAAATTCCGGAAGAAAGCCGACAAGCAATGCTAGTTTTAGCACAGAGCGATAAAGTAGCTCGTCATATAGCCTTAGTTAGAGCTGACCTGAAACCTGAAATGATTGAGGCCATCAAAACTATCCTGATTGAAATGGACAAAACACCAGAGGGACAAGAAGTATTGAAGAAATTTGAGAAAACAGCCAAATTCGACAATTTTCCGCCGGAATCAAGCATAGAAAGAATGCGAGAATTGTATGAACTTGTTCAGAACAGGTAAATTAGATGGGCCGATTCAGGATTGGACAAGGGTCGCTAGCCACAAAGTTAACGCTAGCTATGACAAGTTTAGTTGTCATAGTAGTGGCTGGTGTCACTTGGCTATCAGTTTATCGTCAGCAACAAAATTTTTCCAATGAATTGAAGCAACAAGCTGAAATTTTACTTAATACTTTATCTATAACGGTGAGAGATTCTCTCTACAAGCTAGATGCTGATTTTATGGAAGAAATCATGGAGCAGCTTGGGGAAGATAAAGTATTAGCAGCAGGGCGGATCTACGATAAAGATGGAAGAATTGTTGCTGATGCTTATGGGGAGAGCACCTTAGTTTACAATATTGAACCCGATCCTTTTGGAAAGCGTTTACTCAAAAGTGATAAAACAATTTTTGAGTGGGAGTCTACTCAACTTATTGCTGGTAAGGCAGTAGTTCTTGGGAGGAAAAGACCGGGAGCTGTTAGTGTAGGTTTGTCTACAGCTCCCTTAAATCAGAAAGTTTCTACTGTGCGTAATCAAGGTGTTATGGTCGCAGTGGTGGCTGCTACTGCAGGAACTTTTCTGGCACTGCTAATTAGTCGCTCTATTACTGAACCTCTCAAGGAAATGACTACAGCTACTAAGCGCTTTGCCTCTGGAGACTTGACTCAAAAGATGGAGATTTCTACTAGGGATGAATTAGCAGTATTGGCAGAATCATTTAATAGTATGACTGCTCAACTGCGAGAATTAATTCAGAGTAAAGAGAAGCTAATTGGTAGTTTAAAGCAGAGGGCTGAAGATTTACATCAAAGTGAGGCAAAAAACAGAGCACTTCTTAATGCTATCCCCGATCTAATATTTTGGTTCAGTAGGAAAGGAATGTTTCTTTACTATAAACCTTCTAGAAAAGATGAATTTTCTTGGTCTAGTAATGAGTTAATAGGTAAAAAAGTTTCCGAAATTTTGCCAGAAAATGCTGCTAAACAATACTTACAATATATTGATGAAGCACTTGAAACAGGGGATATTAAAATTTTTGAATATGAGTGGTTTTTCGAGGAAAAACGCCATCATTTTGAGGCTAGGATAGTAGCAAGTGGTAAAAATGAAGTTTTAGCTATTGTCCGAGATATTACTGAAAGTAAGTTGGCGAATATACAGTTGCAACAAGCTAAAGAAGCTGCTGAAGCTGCTAATATATCTAAAAGTCAGTTTCTTGCTAGTATGAGCCATGAGTTAAGAACACCCCTCAATGCAATTATTGGTTATAGCGATTTGCTCAAGGAAGAGTCTGAAGATTTAGGTTATGAAGATTTTATTCCCGACTTAGACCAGATTAAAACTTCTGGTTTACATCTACTAGCAATTATTCAGGATATATTGGATATTTCTAAGTTAGAATCAGGACAGATGACTATGTATGAAGAAGAATTTGATATCCCTACATTTATCAATGAAGTTCAGAGTATTGTACAACCATTAGTTAAGAAAAATAGTAATTCTTTTGAGATTTATTGTTGTAACGAAATTGGCACTATATTTGCTGACCGAACAAAGCTTAAGCAAGTTTTGATCAACCTATTGAGTAATGCAAGTAAGTTTACTCACGAAGGTATAATAACTTTAAAAGTAGTTCGGGAATATAATATAAAGCATAATGGCAATGGTAGTAATAAATTAGCAATAGAATCAGCTAATGTTTCAGATGATCGGATATTAAATCAGATAATTTTTAGTGTGACTGATACTGGCATAGGTATGACGCCACAGCAGATTGAAAAAGTATTTCAGCCTTTTGTACAAGCGGATAATTCTACAACCCGTAAGTATGGCGGAACTGGTTTAGGTTTGTCTATATGTCAAAAATTCTGTGAAATGATGGGTGGCAGAATTACAGTAAAAAGTTGTGTGGGTATTGGTTCTACTTTTACTGTAAACCTGCCAACTGTGGTGACATTACAACCTGAAAATATTTTAAGTTCTGAGTTATCTAAAATTAGGGAGTAGGGAGTGGGGAGTAGCTTACAAGGGTATGTTTTTTATAATTATGCCTTTCATAAACTGTGCCTAGTTATCAATTTTTTTTAGTTAAAATTAACACAAGTAACTCAAATTTAATCCACGCAAAAAAAATCAAATTTTATAACAGGAGTTAATAATAATGTCTCAATTACAACAAGTTGAAAAAGTTAAAGTACGAAAAGCTGAAGCAAGAGGACACGCAAATTATGCTTGGCTCAATACCCATCATACATTTTCTTTTGCAGACTATTTTGACCGTGAATATATGGGGTTTCGTTCCCTGAGAGTAATTAATGAAGATAGGGTGACTCCTGGTGATGGTTTTGGAACTCATGGACACCGAGATATGGAAATTATTACTTATGTTTTAGCAGGAGCATTAGAACATAAGGATACTATTGGTGAAGGTGGTGTACTTTATCCAGGAGATGTACAACACATGAGTACAGGTACGGGAATTATGCACAGTGAATATAATCACTCAAAATCTGAGGATGTTCACTTTTTACAAATTTGGCTACTACCCAATTCTAGGGGTTTAAAACCAACATATAATCAACGTTCTTTTGATATAGCAAAAAACTCTGGGAAATTAAATTTAGTTGTTGCTAAAGATGGTAGGGATGAAGCATTAAAAGTTAATCAAGATGTGGATTTATTTGCAAGTGCTTTGAAACAGGGAGATCGGATTTATTATGCTTTTCCAGCTAACCGTTATGGATGGGTACAAGTTGCTCGTGGGGAAGTAGATATTGAAGTAGATACTAATGAAAAGTTATCTCTAAAAGCTGGTGATGGTGTTGCTTTAAGTGAAATTAAAGAGGTTTCTATTTCAACTAATTCAAATGGAGAAATTCTTTTATTTGATTTGGCATAAATAGAGAGGAGTCAGGAGAGAAGAGTAGGAAGTTTGAAGATATTAAGATGATAAAGTTTTTTATCACTAATTATCTGGATATGATATAGAAGAAAGCTAAATATATCGTAGGGGTTTGGAGACCAAACCCTCAAATAATTACCGAATTAATGTTTTTTTCTCTACTCTCCTGCTCCTCTACTCCCTTGCTAACTTTTCACCCATTCTAATAATTTGTCCTGCCAAAATAGCTGCCCCAAAACCATTGTCAATATTTACAACGCCTATTCCTGGGGCACAAGAATTTAACATTGTTAATAGGGGAGCTAAACCATCAAAGTTAGCACCATAACCTACACTTGTAGGTACTGCAATAACAGGAGAATCTGCTAAACCTGCTACTACACTTGGCAAAGCACCTTCCATTCCTGCTACTACAATTAATACATCTGCTTCTGCAATTAAATGTTTATTACTTAATAATCTGTGAATTCCTGCGACTCCTACATCCCAAAGACGCTTGACTGAAAAACCACAAAGAGTTGCTGTAACTGCTGCTTCTTCTGCTACTGGTATATCGGCAGTACCTGCACTTAATATTGTAATTATACCTTTGTGTTTTGGAGTAGGAGAATCTGATATAATTGCACAAATTTTTGCCTCCTCATAGTAATAAAGATCGGAAATTTTATCTTGCAACTTTTCATAAACTTCTGGTTCAATTCTTGTTGCCATTACTATAGGATTTTTTGCCCTCATTACCTCCATAATTTTGATAATTTGTTCTGGTTTTTTTCCTGGTCCCCAGATGACTTCAGGAAAACCTGTTCTGATATTTCTATGGTGGTCTATTTTGGCAAAATCTTCGACCTTTTCAAAGTCAAGATTCTTGAGTTTTTCTAGGGCTGATTCTGGAGTAATATCTCCTGTAGCAACTCCTTTTAATAATTGCTCTAAAGCTTCAGATTTCATAATTTTAAATAATCAAACTAATAATTGAGAAAATTTTGTAATTTACAAGTAGTGTACCTGACTATACACAATATCCTGTTATGAGAAACAGGGTTTGTGGGAGGTCGATGTTAGTCTAGTAGTGGACTGACACAACTAAAATAGTGCGTTACGACGGATTGCTAAATCACTTTCATAGTATGAATTTAAGCCGTCTAACACACCCTACAATTTTGCACAAAATTAGCTGTGTCAGTCTAGTAGTGTCGTGTCAAGCTTGAAAATGTGGATTAAAAAACCTAACCCCCCAACCCCCTTCCCTGCAAGGGAAGGGGGAGACTTCTCCCGAGAGGGGTTGGGGGAGAGGTCTTCGCTTGTTGCTCGCTCCTAACACACCATTTCAAGCTTGATACGCTAGTAGGGTGCGTTAGCGAAGCGTAACGCACCGAAATATTTGGGATAGCTACTAAAGGTGCGTTACGGCGCCATGTAATTTTTGACAGTTCAATAGTAGTTTGTGGTAAGCGCCTTTTCATGTTGCGCAGCAAAATGCACTCTACTAGCTAAACTCTTAATCCGTATATCCGTGCCATAATTCGTGTTAGCAATCAATCAGAAATTTTCAGTTCATATAAATTCCAGAACCCTCCACTTAGCTCAGTATAATTAATCCCTTTAATCCGGTCACGAATAGCATCAAATTCTAGAGGATTTACCATATAAATAAAAGGTAATTCTTCAGCAATAATTTGTTGGGCTTGACCATAAAATTCTTTGCGTTTATCTTCATCTAAAACTTGAGATGCTTGTATATAAAGATCATCTATTTGTTGTTCCCAGTCGTTTACTTTCCAACCTTTTATTTCTTCCTCTCCCGGTTGAGGTCCTTGATTAAAAGTATGTAATCTACCATTTACAGACCAGATATTATAACCACCATGAGGTTCAATGCTTCCTCCTGTAAAACCTCCCAGATAAGCATCCCAATCTCTAGATAAGGAGAGTTTTCTTACATAAGTATTAAAGCTGAGAAATTGCGTATTTATTTTCATACCTAATTTCCCTAAATCTTGATTGATTTGGGTTGCCATTTGTTCTCTGACTTTCCGACCCGCACTTGATAGTAAGGTAAATTCTACTTTATTACCTTCACTATCTAATAATTCACCATTTTGATTATATTTAAAACCAGCACCAAGCAAAAGTTTTTTTGCTTTTTCCGGGTCGTAATTATAAATTTTTAAGTCCTCTTCTGGGGATAAATAAAAAGGACTTGTAACAGGAATTGGAGAATACTGAGGCGCACCTAATCCACGATATATATTATTTGTCATTGCCTCTCTATTAATCCCATAAGCGATCGCTTGTCTAAAAGCTTTTTTATTAAACCATCGAGATTTAATCGGGTCTACAAATGGTTGACCTTCAGCATTTTTCGCCTGATTTATATTAAAACAAATAAAGCTAGAAGCAGGTGTCGGACCACCATTATATATAGTATATTTGCCTCGTTTTTCTTCTCGTTTCAACAGAGGATACATTTCTGCTATTACTGGAATTGTGTCTAGTTCTCCAGAACGAAAATTTAACAGTTGATTATCTGTATTTTCGATTACTTGCCAGACAATATTTTCAATATAAGGCAGATTATTTCCCCCATCGTCTTGGCGCCAGTAAAAGGGATTTTTTTCTAAGATAATTCGTTGATTTGGAGTATAACTTTTGATGCGATACATACCATTACCAACAATTTCTGTGACTGGGGTATCAGTTCCCCATTTTGTTAGATAGTTTAATTCTCCTTCTGAATTAGTAGTACGAACTGATTCTTTTAAAGCATGAGCAGGTAGGATAGGTAATCCTCCAGCATATCTGACAAAAGGAGCAAAAGGTTCGGGAGTGGAAAATTCTACACGGAGATTATCTATTTTTTTTACTGTTGGTAAAGCACCACTTTGACCGATTCTGAGAATGTCTTTAAAACTGCTAGGAATTTTATCATTGAGATATATTTCGTTATAGGAAAATACCACATCATCAACAGTTAAAGGTTCTCCATCTGACCACTTCAAATTTTCTTTTAAAGTAATAACTATTGTTTGTCCGTCTTCGGAAACTTCCCAGGATTTAGCTAATGCTGGTTCTAATTCTCCTGTTACACCATTTTCAATAATTAAGCCGTCATAAATATAACCAAAAACACTATATGCTGACTGATTTAATGGATAGTTAAAAGTAGAAGCATCGCTTGGGGTGGAAACTACTAGACGAGATTGATAATTTGATGGAGTTGTTCTACAAGCACTGAGGAAAAATATTAAAATAACTGTGAATAAAATTGTTAATTTACGATAATAGTTTTGTTGGATATTAAATTTAATCATTTTGAGTTGATATATCTCTACAATCAGATAATACCAAATTACAGCACTTTTCGTTTGAGTAGACTACAAAGCTAGTTTTGTAGTAGACTGACACAGCTAATTTTCTACATTAGAGCAGGTTTACTTAAACTTAGGGTAAGGATTGAACTTTCGATTAAAAACCCGCTCCTAATATTGTACTATTGAAGTTGGTCAGAGGGCTTAAATTTAGAATTTGAAATGGATTTAGCAATCTGTCGTAACGCACCATTTTAGATGTGTCAGTGCAGTAGGGGATTTGGTTTCCAAACCCTATTTTATTTTGGGCTTGGAGACCAAATATTTACAGTTTTTTTCATGAATAATTTCTTATGGTTATACAATCAAAAGCTGTTAAATAATACCATTTTCATAAAATATTACTACAGTGATAGAAAAGGTGAAAAGAGATAGGAAACGCCGGAACCAGGAAAGATAAATAGACAAAAAATGGATAAAAAAAAATAATTTTGACAATAAATACAAGCCATAAAGTATCAACCTGTAGGAATAAATCACAAAGAATGAATGTAACAGCCTGTTGTGAATTTGGTATAAGGAAGGAAGATTGTAACAATATGAATTATAGTTAGTTTGAGGTTCTAAATAGTTAATTATTTCTAGGAAAGATCGGGGCGGTAGCAAAAAAATGGTAACTGGTAAAATTAAATGGTTTGGTGGTTTTAATAATCAACGGCAAACCCGAAATAATTTTGGTTTTATTGAGCTCGAAGAAGGAGATATTGATCGAGATATTTATGTTAACCGCCGTGAAATTCCACAAGATTTACAAATACTTTTAGAAAGAGATAACGGAGAAGGAGTTTATGTTTGTTTTGATTTGGAAGAAAACTCTCAAAAGTTTGAGGCAATAAATGTTGAATTAAAGAAATATACTGGAGTTGTCATTAGTTTTTCGGGGGAACAGGAGAAGTTGCCACAAAATCTGATGGCTTTTTCCATTTTAAATCTTTTAAAGAATTTTCATCTGGAGACTATGTTTCTTGTGGTTTGCGCCATACCTCTGAGTCTGAGAAAAAGAAAGCTGTAAAGGTGAAAAAAATACCTGCTGATAGTGAATATAATGAAATTATTAATCTATGTGTTAATAACAATGATTCCAAGATTGCTACATCTTTGTTCTTGGAATATGTAAATACTTTACCATCAGCAGAAGCAATAGAAAAAATCAGAGAAAAGCTCTATCATTTTGACACTGAAGGTAAAAAGCTATTAACTAATAAAATTATTCGGGATTATGAAAGATTTTTAGTTGAATCTTCTGAGTTAAGAAATGAAATTATTAATCTATGTGTTAATAACAATGATTCCAAGATTGCTACATCTTTGTTCTTGGAATATGTAAATACTTTACCATCAGCAGAAGCAATAGAAAAAATCAGAGAAAAACTCTATCATTTTGACACTGAAGGTAAAAAGCTATTAACTAATAAAATTATTCGGGATTATGAAAGATTTTTAGTTGAATCTTCTGAGTTAAGAAATGATTTATACATTTATAGTAAAAATGAGTTCGCTAATTATGCTGACTTTGTTAATAAATATCTCAAAGATACTAATACTAATGAATCTCTGAAGCAACAGCTATCAAATGAAGTTAGGGAAAAAATTCCTAGAGATACTGAAGAAAAACGTTCTATATACTGGGAAAAATTTGGCGATTTAGTAGAATATCAAGGCTTTCTGTGGAACATTGCGCCTATAGAGCATAAAAGACGAGCTATACGAAACTTCTACAAGGAATTTTTTCAAATAGTCATTAACTTTAATAATTC
>NZ_JAAHGT010000405.1 GCF_010672385.1 Okeania sp. SIO2F4 | reverse complement strand
CATTATTAAAAATGTATGGTTTTTCCTCAGAAACAGAATTAAAGAATCAGATAACTGATATTGCTAAACAATTATATGTTAACCAAAATCGTCGCTATGAGTTTATTACCGAACTTGAAAAACATGGTTCTATATCAAATTTTGAATCAGAGGTTTATCGTAGTGATGGTAGTGTAATCTGGATTTCTGAAAATGCTCGTGTAGTTCGCAATATTGATAGAGAAATACTTTACTATGAAGGTACTATTCAAGACATCACAAAACGTAAATATGTAGAAACTGCACTGCGATTAGAACAACAAAAATCTGACCATTTATTATTGAATATTTTGCCTGCTCAGATTGCTGCAAAATTAAAACAAAATCAACATCCGATTGCGAAAAAATTTGAAAATGTTACTATTTTGTTTGCTGATATTGTCGATTTTACTGGTTTTTCGGCTCGGATATCTCCCAATGAACTGGTCGATATGCTCAATCAAATTTTCTCAGTTTTCGATCAATTAACTGAACAACATGATTTGGAAAAAATTAAAACAATTGGAGATTCTTATATGGTTGTTGGTGGTTTACCCTCAGCTAGAGAAGATCATGCAGAGGCGATCGCTAACATGGCATTAGATATGCAAAAGGCAATTAATAAATTTTTCAACGATCGCGGAGAAGCTTTCCAAATTCGCATTGGTATTAATACCGGACCAGTGGTAGCAGGAGTAATTGGTATTAAAAAGTTTATTTATGATTTGTGGGGTGATACAGTCAATGTAGCATCTCGGATGGAATCAAGTGGAATATCTGGTAAAATTCAACTTGCGGAAGCTACTTATCAACTTTTAAAAGATAAATTTTTATTAGAGTCACGGGGGTCTATTCCTGTTAAAGGTAAGGGAGAAATGATTACTTATTGGCTGATAGATAGGTTCAATAATTAATAATTAATAATTACCTCTTCTTATAAAGAAGAGGATTGGCTAATACAAAAAATACAGCATTGGTAATTTAGGTAAATTCCAATTGATTCGTCTGCAAGTAATATCAAATCCAGATGATTAGTTCTTGTAAGTCATTGGGACTGGAGCGGAGTCGAAGGAAGCAATCTTAGGGGTGGCGCGAGATTGCTTCCTATTGTCACTGCGGATGACTTTTCATCCAGATTATATAGAACCCATTTGGGATCTATTTAGAGATGGGGAGTGTCGGAGATTCGGAGATGGGGAGTGTCGGAGATGGGGGCCTAGATTCTACCTTTTTCCCCTATCCTATTTCTCTGACTCCTGACTCCTTTGCCAAAAACCCGCAGCTTTGCAGAGATACACTTAGGGCTTCTATAGTAAGATTAGTAATGATCTAATTTCTGTTGTTGATGGGGTTACAGGTATGGATTTGAATGAAGTTAATCAGTTCACTTTTGTATAATTTCTAGTTTGTTATCACATTGGTATAAAGGGCAAAGTACCGTTTGCCCCTACGGAAGAGAAAACATGATATTATATAGAACCCCTAAGCGTATCTCAAAAAACTTAAGCGATCGCTAATCTCTTAAGCAATAGTCGAATAAAACAAAGGCTAATCTTGGCAGTGGCATTTTACAGGGTTCTTTCAAAATTTTTAGTCAAGCTTTTACACCTTTCCATCCAAGAGTTAGTTATGCACGATTACCCACCTGGCTTTTACGGGAACAAATCCTGTTTTTCCTTCCTGTTTTTTCTGTACTTTTGATGGTTTGGGTGATAGTTTAAATCTAATCTTGGTCATAATCCCTGGATAAATTTTCTCTAATTCCTGTGTGATTTTTTCGGGGTGATATCCATAGTCAAGTAAAATAGTAATTTTAGGAATGTTTACAGGTTTAGATTTAAAGTAATCAATGTTGTGTGACAACATTTCAATTAACCCCATGTCATCAGAAACTGATGCTTTGGCACAATGGACAAAAAAAGGAAAGCCAAGAGTGTCTACTGCTAGGTGTCTCTTGATTCCGTTAGTAGCCTTGTAAAACAGAATCCCTTGGACTTGACACTGGCATTACAGGTATTTTTTACTGCCTGTGAATCAATAATAATTAAAGTTGTCCATCTAGGTTTTTTTTACCTGTTGACGCAGCCCTTGAATGTAATACATCTCTAATCTTCTCTATTACCCCTGATTCTCGCCACTGTTTGTAATGCCAAAATACTGTGGAGTAAGGAGGTAAATATGCAGGGTAAATCAGACCAGTTACAACCATTCTTCAGTTGATAGAGTACACCGTCCAATATTTGTCTTTTGCTCCATTTTGTAGGACAAGTTTTCTTTTTTTTGGCAACAATGGTTCAATCAGAATCCATTCTTTGTCTGTTAAACTACTTGAGTATGGCATTTACCCAGCTCTTGGTTATGATAATTGGCGTTGACGGAGCCTAGCGGCAGCTATATCGCTACTTAGTATAACCAATTCCTCAACAGATACGCTTAGGGGTTTTATATATGGTAGGGGTGATTCTCGAATCACCCCTACATTTTGGGTTATATAGGAAAATTTTCGTAAGTCCTGATCTATACCGCCCAAATTTTCAATTGATCGTACCAAGGAGAGAAACTAAAGACTATACAAAAGACAAGCCATTTGTATTTGTATTACCCCAATTCATACCTGTAACTCCATCAACAACAGCAATTAGTTCACTACCACTGTTGGTATATATAGCTGTTCCAGCAGGCAACCCAGAAACATTTTCGTTGAAACTATAATCATCAATATTACCAGACAGTTGAATCCGATCGCCTTCAGCACCATTGAAAGTAAGGATGAGAGCGTAATCTGCTGTACCACTACCATCATAGTAAACCTGACTATCACCTAAGATAAATAAATCAGCACCGGCACCCCCTTCCAAAGTATCTATCTCATTATTACCAGGTTGAGCAGCAGTTGGATCGACTCCTGTAAGGGTATCTGTACCATCACCACCTTTAACCATATCGTTACCAGTACCACCAGTGATGTCATCGTTATCATTCCAACCAGTTAGGTAATCATTACCTGCACCACCATCAATAATATCATCACCTTTACCACCTCCGGCAGTGTCATCCCCATCACCACCATTGAGAATGTCGTTACCAGCGTGCCCTTTTAAGGAGTCATTGTCTCCATCACCATTGAGAGTATCAAGACCATCTCCACCTTGGAGGGTATCATTACCGCTACCGCCGTTAAGTAGATCGTTACCAGTCCATCCAGTCAGAGAGTCATTGCCGAGTTCACCATTTAAAACATCATCATCTTCTCCACCACCAATACTGTCGTTACCGCTACTTCCAGTTAGAGTGTCATCGCCTGCTAAACCATAAACTGCTACAGTAGTACCATCTACATTCAGGTTATCGTCACCAGGAGTGGGAACACTAGGAGCAGGAGGGGGAACTGGTAAGTTGTCACTGACTACATCTTGTTTGACGTTTTCGGAACCAATTGTAACTTGATAAGTTGCTGTATCATCTGCTTGACCATCCTGGTCGAGATCGCCAGAGAAAGTTACATCGTAAGTTGCATTTGCAGCTACATCTAAACTATAACCACCTGCATCCCAAGTAGTGGTTGTGAAAGTATTAGCACTATTTGCTGTATCAACTGCTGTAACTGTTATCCCGCTTATTCCTTCACCGACTGTATAGAAGTCGTCATTATTGACTGCATCAGTGTAGGCAACACCTGTGATAAATGGGCCACTCGCCCCAGAAGAAGCAAAATTCTGGGCGGTCATCACTCCGTTGAAAGTTTTACCACCACTGGTAAACGTACCTTGTAGTGAAGAAATTCCGACTTCCTGGAAGTTACCATTCATCAGGCTGACACGATGACCCCTACCAGATACACCTGCATCAATGAACAAGTTTTCGTAGTTTATCCTGACAAAAGTAGTTAAGTTAGGTGTACCTGTTGTTCCTCTCCTAGCAAGATTTTCCCCATTTGGATCAGAATCATCGTCAAATGTGTACCCCGCAGCTTCCATACGTTGCCTGGAGTTTGTACCGCCTTCTCCTGAGTGTTGAAATCTGTTAGTATCTAGTAGCCACTGACTGTGGTCTGTCGCAGCAGTATTGAGGTTGAGATTAAATGCTAGAGGTTGTTTGGCATCAGTGGAGATTGTACCTGAGGAAAGTCCTTCATTTAGGTCTCCACTTAGATAAGTATCTGCTGCTGCTTGAGGATTTGCTCGATCTCTGTTTACTAATTCGAGCATGTATTGGTCTTGTGCGGTGGGTTGTGTCATGGTTCGTGTGTGTAAATATAAACGACAGTAATTGACAAAGTAGGAATAATTTTCCTATTGAATTTAGGTCTTAATTACTCAAAACCTATTCAATATTTCCTTTGATTTATGTAGTTAAAAGTCACAATTAATTGTGAATTAATTGACTACTTGATTTGTAGCTTTAGTACAAATCGTTCTTTAATTTTCTACCAACTTTTACTTGGTGATTTGTATAGTTCCGGAAGTATTTTTTTAATCTAAAAATGTTAGTAGTTTTGTATTAAGTGAAAACACTAATTATTGATTTTATTGAGGATATAAATAGTATTTATAATTGATTTTAAAGTGGTATTACCTAACGGAAATAATCTATCTTGTAGTGGTTTTCAGATATATGGAAGAGAAAATAAGAACTACAGCTTTTGTAGTGTAGAGGCAGATAGATGCAGAATAAGTTAGTTTTATAGAAGTTTTTGTTTGTAGTTGGGCTTTAGCCCTAATATAAGTATTGCAAGGGCTAAAGCCCAACTACGAGCATGATTATAGCTCTCTAACGCACCCTACTGGACCGACACAGCTAAAATGGTGCGTTATACCAAATCCGGTTTACATAGGAGGTTTATTGTAAGGGCAAGGCAGAAGGCACTTATGCTGAGGGCAGAAGGGTTAGAAGCAATTGGACAAATTTGCTTTTCATAACCGGATTTGGTATTAGATGGGGAGATAAACACGCCTAGAAACAAAAATCTATTGCACAGTTTTAGGTGTGCCACTCCACTACAAGCTTTGCACCATAACTCAGTGAATATAAAAAAAAGCAATTACTCCTAATTAACTGGCGCTAAACAAAGGAGTAATTGCCTAAATCAGATATTTAATTGAGAATAATTTAGCTGAGGATTAAAATTAAATCAGTAAAAATTTAAGGATAGTTAGGTTTTGAGAGAGTAAAATAGTAATCTTTTAACTAAGATAAAAGCTAAAATTACCATTTCCCATCCTACATAATGACCCCTTCCTAATTAAATATCCCAAAAAATACTTATATCTTGGCTTCCAAAGCTTTAAGTTTAAGGAACTCAGTATTAACACCAGACTCACGAGTTAAAGCTATTTTTCCTGTTCTAGCAATTTCACGGATACCGTATTTAGCAAGCATTTGAACAATAGCTACCATTTTTCCTGGGTCTCCTACTACTTCAATAGTTAGTGAGTCTTCTCCTACGTCTACTACCCGCGCCCGAAAAATATTTGCAATTTCGATCACTTCTGAGCGCATAGCTGTAGTAGCATTAATCTTAAGTAACATTAATTCTCGTTCTACACAGGGAGTAGCTGTAATATCTTGTACTTTCAAAACATTAACCAACTTATATAGTTGCTTGGTCAACTGTTCAATAATCCCATCATCCCCAGGTACTACCATTGTAATTCGAGAAACACCAGTTTGTTCTGCTGGGCCAACTGCCAGACTTTCAATATTAAAACCACGACGGGCAAATAAACCAGCAATGCGGGTCAAAACTCCCGCTTCGTCTTCAACTAAAACAGAAAGAGTATGTTTCATTCTCTAAATCAGTAGCTGCTTCATAAAACTGATACAAAGCGTCACATAAAATGACAACTTGAAGTTTACTTCCTGCTGTACGGACGTTGCATGCAACGTCCCTAAGGCCGTCGGCGGTTACTCATCCACAGGCATTGACGCTTAAGCCAACCGCATCTATTGAGTCTATACTTACATTTAAGTCTTTGTCAATAGGCATCAGAAACATTTGATTCTCAAACCCTCACTGCGCCCTTCCCAGTAGCGAGCAAGATTTTTGGAGAGGTCTAATAGATAGACACCCCAGAAATGTTTAAGCAGCTATTAGTGCAGAAAATACAAATTTGACCCTCGTTACTAATGCGTGAAGAGAACTATCGTATTATATCGCGCTCATTGCGTAAATTGTTAACTAAGTCGAAACTCTCTTGGCCAACCTATTTGATATTTAGTGGACTTCTTGCAGAATTAATTCAAAAATCAAACGTCAAAAGTCAGAAAAACTAATGATTTCTGTACTGTAATTTACTTGAGTGTCAATTTTGCCAGAGGTTTAGTTATCTTATACTAGAGTGTAGATTGGATAGAGTGCTAATTCCACAAACAATTTTTATAAATTATGACTGATGAAAGTTCAATTATTTTAGAGGTGAATAGTGAGGATGAAATAACTAAACGTTTGGATCTTTGGCTGTCTCAACAAATGCTAGACTTATCGCGATCGCATATCCAAAAGTTAATTTCCCAAGGTAATGTGAAAGTAAATGAACAACTCTGCACTTCTAAAAAAGCAACATTACAAAAGGGCGATAAGATTATTGTAACTATTCCGCCACCAATACCTTTGGCAATAGAAGCTAATGATATTCCTTTAGATATTCTCTATGAAGATGATGCTTTATTAATTATCAATAAACCAGCAGGTTTAGTCGTACATCCAGCTCCCGGACACTATGAGGGTACTTTAGTTAATGCACTTTTAGCTCATTGTGATTCTTTGGCAGGTATTGGGGGAGTGCAACGACCGGGTATTGTGCATCGCTTGGATAAGGATACCACTGGCGCAATAATGGTGGCGAAAACAGACCAAGCTTATCAACATTTGCAAGCACAGTTGCAGGCAAAAACAGCTAGACGGGAATATTTAGGAGTGGTTTTTGGCAGTCCGAAAACAGATAGTGGTACAATAGATTTACCTATCGGTCGTCATCGGGTAGACCGCAAAAAAATGGCAGTGACACCAGTGGAAAGAGGTGGAAAAGTTGCTGTTACTCATTGGGAAGTTAAGGAACGTTTGGGGAATTTTTCTGTGATGTTGTTTCGGTTGGAGACTGGGCGGACTCATCAAATTCGGGTTCACAGTGCTAAAATAGGATATCCTATTGTGGGGGATACTATTTATGGAAAAGGTCGTTCGGTGGGGGTAAATTTAAATGGTCAAGCTCTTCATGCTTGGCGACTAGAGTTAGAACATCCCGTTTCTGGGGAGCTAGTCGAGGCTATCGCTCCTTTGCCAGAAGATTTTATGACTTTGGTGGAAGTTTTGCGTAAACGTTCTCAAGGAAGCAGTTGAGGAAATATTTATTCCCTAATACCAGTTATAATACTGTAGGTTGGGTTAAGCGATAGCCCAACCCAACAGACAAAAGGGGTTTGTTGGGTTTAGACATTTCCAGAAAAGAGGGAGTAGAGAGTAGAATATCCACCGTACGAATTAAACTGTAGAAAATTGCAGTTGTTAAATTCTTGATATTGGATTAACCAATATAGGCTATACGGCACAGCTCACTATTCCCATCCTACGGAATGCTACGCAAACGCCACTAAATGCCTCTGGGAATTTCTTTCTGATTATCTGAAGATATCCATTAATATCGGCATTAATCACTTTACCTATTCCACTTCTAAACAAACCGCGTTTGACTCGTTTTCCCAGATAATTGTCATGGCGTCTGGGCAATTCTAGGTCAAGTGCAGAAGTTTTACTGGTGTAACAATCTTGCTGTTTCCATAACTTTGATACCAGCAAGTTGACATTTATAAGTTATCTGTTGAATTAGCTTATAGTGTGGTATTTGGGTAAAGTTTTGATTGTTTTTTTTACCGATGTTTGCACCCTGTTTCCAATTATCATTTTTTCCAATTACTACAGTACCTATATTACTCTTCACTAAATAATTAACAACTAACTTGCTGGTGTTATGCAGGTAATTCTCCACAAAACGATTTCGATGATAACTCAATGCTTCAATATATCCGACTGGTTTTTCTGTTGCCTTTGAGATAATTTTGGTACTTGGCTTTACGTTTGTTATATAGTTGATTGACACTTTTTAGTGGCTTCCCATTAACCAGCATAGGTTTGACACCAGGCTTGGCAAGTAGCTAGAGCTACCTTACGGTCAATTCCTAAATCTATTCCTGCTACATATGTGGACTCCATCCGTGGTTGGGATGTTTTTTCATATACTACTTCAATTATATAGCAACCAGTGGCAGGTACCCCAACTGACTTCAACTACAGTATCCACAACTACAGGTATGCATGATTTCACTCAT
>NZ_JAAHGT010000404.1 GCF_010672385.1 Okeania sp. SIO2F4 | reverse complement strand
TAAAACCCTTTGAAGATATCTCTACTGTTAGGAAAATAATCTCCTACTATCCGATCGGATTAGGAATAAATGTAATAGAAGCTAATGATGGTATAGAGGCAGGAGAGTAAACCTATTTAATTAGAGTCTTTTCTCCCTCCATATCCCCATCTCCCCACCCCCCATCTCCCTATCATCAAAGGGTTTTAGGAGTTCCCGATCGGAGATAGTTGAAAGGGGAGGGTAGAAGAGATTCAAGACTTTAGCAAAAATCTCAAATCTCTGATAATTACTTAGAAACTTATCCAAACAGTTGTGTTTGACCCTTAACTTCAGCAGACCCCCGATAAATTGTGCGACTACCTTTAGGAATAGAAATCCAACCAAACTCTTGCAAGCGATAAGTTAAATTAGAAATACTCACCCCTAACTCATCTTTCATTTTATAAAGGTTTGACCACTTAGTTAAATCCCTGCCTTGTCTTTTCTCTTCAAGAATTGATTTCGGCATTAATAAACAACCTGCAAAATATTGTGCTTGCCACTCAATGGAGTCAATTTTACTGCTACCTGCACCCCTACAAACAAAAGGTTCTTCTGACTCTCTTAGTTTTCCATAATTACCGAGATCGAGTTCCAATTGTTGAACAACTCCATCTGCTTCGTCTTGATTAATATGTAGCACCCAATGACCAATTTCGTGAGCAAGAGTCGATTCTTGAAACCCTTGAGGTTTGTCTAAAATTTCCTCATTGATTTCAATAAGTCGTTCGGTTGGTAATATTCGAGCGGCGATCGCTCCTTCTTCATCAGGCGGAATATAATCCCAAACTACTCCCAAATCTAAAAAATCAGCTACTAAGGAAGCATCAAAAGGCCATTTGGGAGCAAAATTTGCCGTTTTGTGCATTTGCCTGAGAATATCATTTGCCCGATGCTCAATCGACTCTTTGCGATAAAAGCTATAGGGTTTAAGGATACTCATACTTCATTCTCCCTTGCTGCTTGAGATATTTTTTGAGCAAACTCAGGATTTTCTTGTACTCGTCGGAATAATGCTAGCATCTCTCTTGGGTTTTGCTTGAGAATTTCCTCATATTGTTGAGGAATTCTACCAGCAAGGAAAATCAATTCCTCTGGATTCAAATTGAGATTCTTCGCTAATCCGCGAATCACTTCTTCTTTTGGCGCATAGTCTGCGCGATCGTTCTCTAGCTTGGACAAATAGGTGAAGTCTACTCCTAGGTGCTTGGCCAATTCCCTTTGAGAGTATCCTTTGTCCTTGCGGGCCTTTCTAATTAGCTTTCCAAAACTTTTTGCCACGGCTTTTTACCTCCTGGTCAGTATTTTAGACTACTTTGACGAAAATTTCAACTTAACCCTTGACGACTAAATCAACAAACGCTACAATAAATTTAGTTGATAAAAAAATCAATCAAAGCACACTACTGGTAAGGTTGAAAATTCAGTCAATTAAAATCATGCTCTATATATAGTGTCATGGTCGAATTTGCTAATTGTAAATTTACCCTTAGTCTTCACAAGTATAGTCCACCTGGAGGATACCATCATGCTAAGAACCTGGACAGACACCCACTACAAACTGGAAGACGAAGATTGGTTGTATATTGCCACCCATGAAGAACAGAGTTCTGCCTCTCTTGTTTGCCCAGGGTATGCAAGGGATGGGGAAGGTTTCAGCATTCACTTTACTCCCGCTCACATAGAAATGTTAGAGCATTTACTGGGAGCATTGCGAATTATTAAAGCTCAGGAAGAAGCAACCACAGATTACAAATATCCAGAACCAGCAAAATTGTCACATCTTATTAATTAGACCTCAAGAGGGAGTAGGGAGTAGAGGAAAAGAATTGATTATTTATGCACGATAACTGATGCGATATTTGATTATCGGAGAAGTTTATTAGTAAGGAAGAAGGAAGAAGTAATATTTTGTCTGGATAATTAGCGATAGAACTCCGTTCCGCTTACGCGAACACACAACTTTTTCTTTCTTCAAGTTTCCAGCGTAGTCTATTGTAATTGTTTTGAATAGTGGGAGTATCTTGCTCCCTTGCTAGGGGTTGTTGATCTCTATCTTCCTTCTATGACTATGCAAACTAGCATTAGACTTCTCGAAAATTAATCTCAAATCTTTGTCATTCAAATAGCTCAAATGCGAGAGTTTTTAATCCTCAATTATGCACCTTAAAAAGCTGATAGGTGACTGCTGAATGCTACTTAAATTAACAACAAAAAATAGGAAATAAATCAAACTCAAAGGAAAAAAAAAATGTCTAATACTAATACGAAACCCAAAATTGATGTTTTTGGAGCGAAACCAAAACAAGCTTTATTAGTACCAGAAATTCCTATTGCAGTTCGTAATAATTGTCAATCAGGACAATGGGTAATTGGAGACACAGATTACGGCTCTAAAGTATCAATGACAATCCTCAAATTCAGTAAATTTTTTGGCAATTTAGGTCAAACAATTAATACTTTGTGGGGTCAACTTTGGTTTGTGGCTGAGTCAGGAGAATTACCTCAAGGAGTGTTAATGGTGACATATATTAAAAGCCGTTCATTGAATGATTTTAATCGTTTAATTGCTTCAGTTCAAGCCAATGGAGTTGAACCAGCAACAGGAATTTTTATTCCTGAATTTGTTAAACATAGCGGGCAAAAACCAGATGAGAATGGTGTAGTAAAACCTATTAATTATTACAGTTTGAAATGGCGTTGGCAAGAACGCAAAGAGTGGTCAATTATTCATCAAGCAGCAGCAGTTCTTTCTGAGGAAACCAATTTATCAAGAATGATTGACTTAGAAGGAACTAGAAAAATGGTTTGTTTAGATAATTTATCTGCCCATGAAACTGCGAGTTTGATGGCTGCTCATACTAATAGTAATTCTGATGCTTCGGTGCTAAGTTTAAATGCTAGTAAGGATACAACTTTACCATCTGGAAATGAGTCTGTAGTTACTGCATTATCTTCATAAATTACTAAGCATTCAGCGATTAGCTATCAGCTATCAGCTATGAGTTACTAACTCATTATTTTAGAAGGAAAAATTAGCCTATAAAGAGAATTAAAGGTTATCAAGAAAAAGGTTTTCAGTCAACCTTAGTAAGTTATTACTTTCAAAACATTTTTGGTTAACATACTCCAGGAAAAGCTGAATGCTAAAAGCTGATAGCTGACTGCTAATAAAAAAACATCTAAAAACTCAAAGAAACACAAATGAGTAAAATTCCTAAATTCACCATTCATCAGGGTGCAAAAACACCACGAAAGCAAGAGTGGGAAGATAATTTGCGAGGAAAAATAGAAGTTAACCATCAAATTCAAGCTGATACTATTAATGACTTGGAAAATTTCAGTCAAGATTTACAGCATATTAGTTTGGTTGTTGAATGTATTCACAAGAATTACCAGGCATTACTAACAGAAAACCATCATTGAAAATCGACTCTTTTAGAGTTAGTAGATGATTGTTACTGTGGGAAAGGTAATCCTTGTGAAAAATGCCAGAAAATTCTCAAATCATTAGCTCCAGAAACAGCTAAGAAAAAAATTAATACTCCCCAAGAATATGAAGCTATTTTGACACAGCTTCGGAAATTAGGTTAAGCAGGGAGTGTGGGGAGGGTGGGGAGAAACTATTCACAAGAATTACCAGGGATTACTAACAGAAAATTATCATTGAAAATCGACTCTTTTAGAGTTAGTAAATGATTCTTACTGTGGGAAAGGTAATCGCTGTGAAAAATTCCAGAAAATTCTCAAATCATTAGCTCCAGAAACAGCTAAGAAAAAAATTAATACTCCCCAAGAATATGAGGTTATTTTAAACCAACTTCGGAAACGGGGAGTGTGGGAAGTGTGGGGAGGGTGGGGAGAAACTATTCACAAGAATTACCAGGGATTACTAACAGAAAATTATCATTGAAAATCGACTCTTTTAGAGTTAGTAGATGATTGTTACTGTGGGAAAGGTAATCGTTGTGAAAAATTCCAGAAAATTCTCAAATCATTAGCTCCAGAAACAGCTAAGAAAAAAATTAATACTCCCCAAGAATATGAGGTTATTTTAAACCAACTTCGGAAACGGGGAGTGTGGGAAGTGTGGGGAGGGTGGGAAGTCTGGGGAGTGTGGGAAGGGTGAGGAGTGTGGGGAGAAACTATTCACAAGAATTACCAGGCATTACTAACAGAAAATCATCATTGAAAATCGACTCTTTTAGAGTTAGTAAATGATTCTTTCTGTTGGAAAAGTAATCCCTGTGAAAAATTCCAGAAAATTCTCAAATCATTAGCTCCAGAAACAGCTAAGAAAAAAATTAATACTCCCCAAGAATATGAAGCTATTTTGACCAAATAATCAGGTCAATAACCTCCTCTTGGATAGGGGATGAAAAAGCGGTTATTTGCGGAGCATGACCTAGGATGGGATGGATGGGTTACCTAACCATATCCAATCGACCAAGAGAAAATAAACTCCAGTATTTCAAGCATAAAGCTTAATTTAGAGATACTGACAACTGATAACTGATAACTGATAACTGATAACTGAAATGACACAAACTACATCTGAAAACAATAAATTTCAAGTAATGAAATCATTTGAGCAAATTTTAACTGCTCGCAAAAATATCACATCAAAAGTAGCAACTAAGGAGGAAGAAGCGGAGAAAGAAAAAGGTAAACAAATCTTAGAAACTGCTGCTACTTATACTACTGATAGTATTGTTAAAGGTTTGGCCGATTTACAATTAGATTTTGGTGGTATTGTGAATCAATTATTAGAAAATTTACACCAAGAATCGGCAAAACTTGATGAATTAAAACTTGCTATTGAAATAGAAAATCAACATTTACAAGAGTTACAAAAAATTCGTGTTGTTGCTGATGCACTGCATATTTTAACTCAGGAACACCAAGAAAAGTTACGATTCCTAGAACATAATTTTAACGAATATCAAGAAAATCAGACAAAAGATATGACGACTAAGCGAAAAGCTTGGCAAAAGGAACAACAAGAGTTTGAACTAGCGGTGGAAGAGGAAAATCAATTGTTAATTAAACAACGGGAAAAAGAAGTTGCTGACTATCAATATGAGTTAGAACGTCAACGTAAAATTGAAACGGATGACTACGAAGAAATGAAACGAAATATGGAACGAGAATTAGGAGATTTAGATCAACAAAAGGAAAAACAATGGCAAGAAAGAGAAAGTTATCTGGCAGAAAATCAAGTTGAATTTGAAGAAAACAGAGAGAAGGTTAATGGTTTTGAAGAAGAGTTAAAAAAGGCTTATGTTAAAGCTAAAGAGGAGGCAATTCAAGAAGCAAATCGAGAGGCGAAAGTTAAAGCAGATCTGTTTGCGAAAGAATGGGAAGGAATGAAGAATGGTTATGAGTTAAAGATTCAATCTTTGGAGGAAACAATTCAGCGAAAAACCGAACAAATTAGCGATATTTCTACTCAGTTACAAGCAGCAATACAGCAAGCTCAAGATCTAGCTATGAGAGCTTTTGCTAGTTCTAATAATGGTTCTCAAGCTAAATAGATTAGTCAGCTATTAGCTGTCAGCTATGGCTTATTAACTTATTATTTGTAAGCATTCAGTGCTACAAGCATTTTGTTTGTAACGATGGTTTAATTATCTGAACTGTAATGGTTCAAATTTTGATTTTATTACTGTAAATATTCAGCTATTAGGAGTCAGCTAGCCTCCTAGGTCGGAACTACGTTAACAGCAAATAATGAGTAATTATTTCTAAGGTTAAAGGAGCAGGAGTGTGCTTTAGCACTAAATTTTAATTCTCTATCAATTTCTCAATTGCTTTTACTTCCTACTCTCGTCAATAGCTGATAGCTGATAGCTAATAACTGATGGCTGAATGCTTACTTATTACTTACAAATTTAACAGGAGAAAAAACAAATGGCTAAAAGAGTTAGTGCTAACAATACCAAAGCTGAAATTTTAGAAGCTTTTGCAGAATTAAAAAAGGAAAAATCTGCTCTAGAAGCAGAAATTAAGCAATTCAGTAAGGAAGGCAAAACTACTACTAAAACCTCTGTAGATTCAATCTCAAAACAACCAGGAAAACAAGTGGCAAAATTTATGAACTTAAACCAAACTCAGAATAAACAAAGTATGCAATATACAATTGAAAATTTACTCGCGCTGCAAAGTGGTTTTGGTGGAGCTATTAGCGAATTATCAGAAAAGCTCACTTCAGAAGCTACTAAATTAGAAGAAATTCGACAAAAAGTTGCAGAAGAAATTAAACAATTAAACGATTTGCATAATTTACAAAATATTGAGGAAAATACTTTAGATAATTTGATTCAACAGTACGAACAAACTGCTAAAGAATTTGAGGCAGAATTTAGCGATCGCCAGGAAAATTTACAACAAGAAATAGAGTCAGGTAAACAAGCTTGGGAGAAAGAACAACAGGAAAATCAACGTAGCATAAAAGAACGAAATGAACAGCAAAATAAAACTCGTCAACGGGATACTGAAAATTATGAATATGACTTGCAGTTGCAACGGGATTTAGATATTGACGAATATGAACAAAACAAGAAAAATTTATATCAAGAATTAGAAGAATATAAACAACAACAGGAGAAACTTTGGTCAGAAAGAGAGCAGTCTATTTCTGAACGGGAAAAAGAATTTGCCGAAGTAGAATTGAAGGTACAATACTTTGAAAAAAAACTAGAAGCTAATATTAAGAATGGTAAGGAAAATGGGCGAAATATTGGCACTTATCAAGCTCAAGTTAAATCCGATCTATTGGCAAAAGAAGTAGAAGGAGAAAAGCAATTTTATGAACTACGAATTCAATCTTTACAACAGACAATTCAAAATCAAGAACAGCGGATTAAAAACTTATCTCAACAATTAGATTCTACTTTAATCCAGGTTCAAGATTTAGCTGTGAAAGCGATTGAAGGTGCATCAAATTCTCGTTCATTTCAAGCCATGAAAGAAATTGTTCTAGAACAAAAGAATCAGCAAAAGAAAAGTTAATTTATAATCTAAAATATTCAGCGATCGGCAGTCAGTAAATTTATGACTGCCGATCGCTTCCTTTATTAAAAGTCAGGAGCAAGAATAAATACCAAATATTAAATATAATTTATTGGCTTAAATATCCTTTTTTAATGAAAGAGAAACCCGATAGAGTTATTTTAATTCCCCTGATTATTTGTAAGATTATTTTTTTAAATTTGGTATTATTATATTCACTTTGATTATATTCAGATAATTAGATAGTACAATTTTTGAACTGTCTACCTAGAAATTTTCTGTGGAAATATCAAACCTTTTTTGTATCGTCTTATAAAATTAAAAATATAGCACTACATAGGCGTAGTCCGCGGACATTTATAGATTCTTAAACTCAGTCAAGGATAAATTATAACTTCTGACTTCTGACTTCTAACTTCTGACTTCATGTAGCGATCGCCTGTGCATCTATAGAAACTGTCACTCTACTATCATTCCTATAAATTTATACACCTAGAATCAAAATAAATCAGCCAAAAATATTGATTTGAGGTAGTAATTTTATGACTAATAAATATGTTCAACAAAAAGATACTGCTGCATGGATACTTCAAGTTTGGGCTTCCTTCATTCTGGCTACTTCTGGCACAGTGATCGGCATTATTTATCTACCTGTAGATATTTGGATTAAAAGCTTTATGGGGATGGGTTTAACATTTTCAGTAGGTTCCGCTTTTACCCTAGCAAAAACCATTAGAGATAATCACGAATCAGAAAGAATAACTGCCAGACTTGATGAAGCAAAAGTTGAAAAATTACTTGCAGATCATCATCCTTTAGGCAAGTAATATAATTGAATTCAGAAGTTATAGCACTACGTTTTTTGCTTAGGACAATAAATTTTGGTTATCAGAAAACAGGGAATATCAGAACATTGACATTGGAATGTTTGTGCCCTATTTGTGTAGTGTTTTAACCAGATAAAAATATTGATTTGAGGTATTAATTTTATGACCAACAAATATGTTCAACAAAAAGATACTGCTGCATGGATACTTCAAGTTTGGGCTTCCTTTATTCTTGCTACTGTCGGCACAGCAACTGGCATTATTTACCTACCTGTAGATAATTGGATTAAAAGTTTTGTAGGGATGGGTTTAATATTCTCAATAGGTTCCGCTTTTACCCTAGCAAAAACCATTAGAGATAATTACGAATCTAAAAGTCTGAAAGAATAACTGCCAGACTTGATGAAGTAAAAGTTGAAAAATTACTGGCAAATTATCATGCTTTAGACAAATAATAATTAGGGTTTGCACTCAAAAGTCTTTTTCAGGAGCAGG
>NZ_JAAHGT010000403.1 GCF_010672385.1 Okeania sp. SIO2F4 | reverse complement strand
TACGTTAGGTAGGTAAGGTCACGGGAAGACGACCCGTTGATAGGTGTTAAGTGGAAGTGCAGTAATGTATGGAGCTAAGACACACTAACAGACCGAGGGCTTGACCTCCATTCCAATCTTTGACTTCTGACTATGCAGCCTTCATTGTTTCTTTTATTTATTACAAAAAAATTTAGAAAAAAGGGTTGTTTTTAGACTATCTAAACAATCCTTTTTTCTGTTTAAAAGAAAACCCTCTTTTTGAATAACTCAAAAAGAGGAAAGCTACTTATCTGAAATTTATTTATCTACAAACAGCGCGATTATTTGCATTAAGAACTATTGTGCCTTCTTCTCCATTTATAATAACTGGGTTACCTGTACTGACTCTGAGTAGTCGGGGTTTTTGATTTAGACACTCTGTAACTTCTTCTCCCCAAGCTTCTATGGAAGCAGTATACTCCGCTCTGTAGCGCAACAGCTCATCTAGAGTAATTCCAGTGGGAATAGAAGGTAAATTGTTAACAAAAGCATCAGTTATTGGGCTATCGGTACGGACGCTGTTATTAACATCAATCTCAGTAATAATTGGAAAATCAAATTTTCTGGGTAAAGTTCTGTAAGGAATAGAAAGGTCTGGTAATGGCTGATAATCTTCTGACCCTGATTTATAGTCAAAATCAGATGGTATTGCCAAAGCTGGCATAGGTAAATTTGCAACCACCAGAGTACACAAACTTCCTAATAATGTAGCAAATTTATTCATTTTATTCTCCTAACACGTTAGCCGATCAAACCCCTTCAGGTTTCTAAATTTTCTGCCTCTGATAATTTTTATCACCTAATTTAGTTCAGTCAAAACAAACAACTAAACTAACTTGTAAAAAACTTAAACAAGGTGAAATTATCATACTCCACACAATTCTGTAACGTTTAGAAAACACATATATTATTAAGCAAGATATCTGTTAATTACCCAACTTTGTCATATACTAATTTTCTTAATGTCAGAAGTAGAGTTTATATCTTACCTATAGACGAGTGACTTCAGACTCAGACAATACTATAGCGCTTCTCTTATGAATGAGATACAGTATTTTTTCCTCTTTTTTTGTTCCCTGTTCCCTAAAATATCTAACTTTTGTACCTCATCTATTTGAGTTGAGAAATGCTATAGGTAGTTCATTTGTATTTTGATAATATTATTATAACTATCAGAAAAATGTATAGTATCTATCAGTAGACACTATTTGTTTGTTATACTCCTGTTTTAGTATTGTAAAGTATTGCCATTCAAGAATTTTGACTCGATCGGCTATTATTTGGGAAACAAAAGTTAAAAAAATACAAAAATGGAATTGTCCACGAATATAACTATTCCCGTAGCACCTGCAGGGTATAAATCAGGGTTTGTTGGTATAATAGGACGACCCAATGTTGGTAAATCTACTTTGATGAATCAACTGGTGGGGCAAAAAATTGCTATTACCTCCCCAGTTGCTCAAACTACTCGTAATCGTCTGCGTGGTATCTTGACCACAGAAGCAGCGCAGATGATTTTTGTTGATACTCCAGGTATTCATAAACCTCACCACCAACTAGGAAAAGTATTAGTTCAAAATGCTAAAGTAGCAATTCAGTCTGTCGATGTAGTCTTGCTGGTAGTAGATGGATCGGTAATAGCAGGTGGAGGCGATCGCTATATTATAGACTTATTGAACAAAACCGAGATACCTGTGATTATAGGTATGAACAAATTAGACTTACAACCTGAAGACGATCGGGAAATAGAAGCTAGTTATCATCAGTTAATCACTCCTCACCCTTGGCAAATAGTTAAATTTTCTGCTCTGACAGGAGACGGAATAGAAGCATTACAAAATTTGTTAATTGAACATCTCGAAGCAGGACCTTATTATTACCCCCCTGACTTAGTAACAGACCAACCAGAACGCTTTATTATGGGGGAACTGATCCGCGAACAAATCTTATTGTTGACTCATGAGGAAGTACCCCACTCAGTAGCGATCGCTATTGATAGAGTAGACGAAGAACCAACTATTACCCGTATTCTTGCCACTATAAATGTTGAACGCTCATCTCAAAAAGGAATTATGATTGGCAAAGGTGGAAATATGTTAAAAGCTATTGGCAGCGCAGCACGTCAACAAATTCAAAAGTTGATTGCAGGTAAGGTCTATTTGGAACTATTTGTGAAAGTACAACCTAAATGGCGACAGTCTCGCATTCAGTTAGCGGAGTTGGGGTATCGGGTTGAGGAATAATACCAAATCTCAACAATTTTGCTATATTTCCTGAAAAAAGGTTTTAGGTGGTAGGTGGTGTCTTGTTAGGGGTTTCTGGAAAAATATCAAAGTATAAATTAGTTTTTAAATCAAGCATTAATACATGATAAATGATATAAGATAAATTCCATTAGGTTTTAGTAGGAGTAGGATTGATATTTTGTTATTGTAAGGTTATTAATTATCAAATCATAGTAAAAACAGAATTATGAGCAGTTAGAAATTATTTTTAACAAATATACTCATCGATAAATCCTAAAGAGAAATTTTCAGAGAAAGATTAGATTATACAATTTTGAAAAAATAATGTTACGAATAATAAGCACTATTGTAATAATTTATCGGAAATATATATTTGACGAAAAAGATAAGTTACGACATAAAAAATGTTATCAAACATATTCATTATGACTCCTGACTCCTGAATTATCAGAAATAGCCTAGCTATTTGTAGCCAAGATTTATCAATTTTGTATAATATCAAATCCGGTTAAACAGTTATAGATTGATTAAGTCGTAATTGAGTCAGGAGTCAGGAGGACCGAGTCAGGAGGGGAGAGAATTACAAAGATTGAGTAGTTATGACGATTGGAGAATTTTTTTATGTCCAATTCCCCCGGATTTGATATAATAGCTAAATTTAACTAATTGAGAAATATTATATAGTTTTGATTAAATCAAACTCACTTCTAAACCACAGTAATAAATCATGTTAAATTCCCTGGCTTTGGATTGATATAATTTCTACCAGAAACCACTTGAGAAACCGGGTTTGTATTAGATATCACACAATACCAAAATATCCCTCCAAAACCCTGTTTATGTAATGCTTTCTAATACCTAGACTACCGGATTTGATATCAGATCTTAACTGGTAGGGAGAAAGATTATAGCCTACCCAACAAATTTTAATTTATCTGTAAATATTAAGTTTTCAATTACTTTTTCTGTTTTTCCTAAAATCTAGAATTGAAATGGGGAACGTTATCTATATTAATAGTTAATTAGTTAAATCACCAAATAGAATTTTTCCTTGAGAAAATTATGACTACAGAAAATCCACAATCAAAAATCAAAAATGGTAAAATAGCAATTTTGCTACACGATGGCATCCATGGTTCACATGGCAAAACAGGCTTATCACTATTACGTTATAGTCAAGCAGAAATTGTTGCCGTCATCGATCGCCAATCTGCTGGAAAATCATTGCCAGAACTTACTAAAATTCCCCGTGATATCCCCATAGTTGCTTCCGTTGCCGAGGCGATCGCCTTTGATCCGGAAATATTAGTCATTGGTATCGCTCCCTCTGGTGGTGCTTTGCCTGACGAATGGTTTGAAGAAATCAAAGCAGCAGTTGCGTCTGGGTTATCAGTCGTAAACGGTTTACATACCCCACTCGCAAATAATTCCGAAATCATACCACTTTTGCGGAAGCCACAATGGATATGGGATGTGCGTCAAGAACCTCAAGGATTAACTATTGCTAGTGGGAAAGCTAGAACACTTTCTTGTCGGCGGGTTTTAACAGTTGGTACAGACATGGCGATCGGCAAAATGTCTACCAGTTTAGAACTAAATGCAACTGCTCAACACCGAGGTCTCAATTCTAAATTTCTGGCCACAGGGCAAGCGGGTTTGATGATTGCTGGGGATGGTATTGCGTTGGATGCAGTGCGGGTTGACTTTGCTGCTGGAGCAGTCGAACAAATGATTATGCAGTTTGGCAATACCTACGATTTACTTATTATTGAAGGGCAAGGTTCCCTATTGCATCCAGGGTCCACTGCCACCCTCCCATTATTGCGTGGTATTCAACCTACTGATTTAATCTTGGTGCATCGTGCCAATCAAACTCATATTCGCAATCATCCTCATATATTGATTCCACCATTACAAATAGTGGTTCAGTTGTACGAAATGGTAGCTAGTGTGGGTGGCGCTCTACAACCAGCGCGAGTTAGAGGTATTGCAATGAATACTTTTCATTTAGATGAAGTAGGTGCTAAAGGGGCGATCGCTCAAGTCGAAACAGAAACTGGTTTGCCTTGTACTGACCCTGTGCGTTTTGGTGCTGATTTATTGTTGGATGCAGTTATGAATATCAATAAGTAGTGGTTTGTCGATTTTCAAATGATTGGTTGAGATGCTGACTGGGAAGACAAAGGTCAAAAGTAGACAAGGGAGAAAATTTAATAGCTTACCCATCAAATCAATATTGACAGACCAGTAGTAAGGTTTCAATTATTCTTAGGTAATCTTAAATATGTTAAGGATATTGTTTGGCACATAGCTTTAATTGCTAGAAGGAAGCTGCCAAAAATCATTACTTGTTTACCACTACCTGTTCTGATAATTCTGAACTAGGGAATGGATATTACAAATGTAGTTGGCCTTATTTTAGCACAAAAGTCAAGTGTGTTGGCCTTCATATCTTTTTAGACCAATCAAAAAATAGTTTAAAGGAACTAAATTTACATTTAGTCACTAGAGAATATTCCTAGGCATTTTTCCCAATCGTAATTTTTGCACACAAGTCCTCTAGATAGTCTAAAATACACATATAGTGCTAGCACTATACTTGGTAAGTCAATTTGCCTACCTTTTCCAGCTAAGGGTTGAGGGCGTTGGACTTTTAGTATAATTATCTGAGCTTCTGGCAGATTGGTATCTTGGATACACGAAACATCGTTTTTGTCAACCTACTAGATTGCTGTATGGCTCAAATACCCAGACTGCCTGAACTGCTCCCTAGGTTCAGTATAAAGGCATATTTCTTGATTTAGAAGTCCCTAATACTTTAGTTGAGCTTCTGCCAAAACCAGCGCTAAGTGAGTTCCAAGTCTAAACAGTTGTTGAGCCTCTGGGGAAAAAGTAACCTGAGCCTACAAACTGTGGTAGGTCCAACAACGCTACAGATTTTCCGCTTGGTTTCCTAGAGACCATGGACTGTAACGGCAGCTTTCCTCCCCACCTAAGCTAATGGTAATGGTTGGGTATCCAACCCTTGAAATACTCTCCGGTCTGAAGACACGGAGATTCTCCTGAAAACAGGATTCTTGGTTCAACAAGTCCACTTAAACTAATTACCTTGCGATACCTAGCCCAGAGATAGTCCTCTCCCCAAGGGTTTGCTCTATTGCCTCTTGCCTCCTGCGGAGGAGCTGCGCTAACAGAGGAGCTGCGCTAACAATATCCTGTTCCCGCATACTCTACGGTACAGTTCAAACCTTAAAAAAAACTTTGGTTCTCTGGTACTTAGTGCTAGTTTGCTAGGATTAGTAGCTAGGTTTTTAGAGCGGTTGAATACCTTTGCCGCTTATATAAGCATAGCGCAAAGTCCCCCTTTTAGGGCTATCCATTACCCACATCTTTCTTAACATAAAACGTAGACATTAGTAAAGAAGTTATGAATTTGCCATTCAATGGATATTTCAGGAGAGTAAACCTATTTAATGAGAGGCTTTTCTTCCCCCACCTCCCCACCTCCCCATCTCCCCACCCCCCCATCTCCCTATCAGAAAAGGGTTTTAGGAGTTCCTTATAAGGGATAGCTTTTAGGGGGAAGCTTTAAACCCAATTTTTCGGTAAATTTGATCAAGCTAGCATTAGCAGTATAGGAATAGGACTGTGGTTCATACATTTATCTTAGAATCAGGCCAATGGATGATTGCAGGAAATTGGCTAGAACGCAACGGAATGTTGATTACTGTCAAGGGTAAAACTATTGTGACATGGGAACGTACAGATTGGTTCTCTATGGAAACAGAGCTAATATTTCCTAGTCAAGACCGTGAGGATATTACTTTACAGTATAAAGGACGTCTCGACAGTGACGAACGACGCTATACCTTTCTTTTGCAGCACAGTGAACTAGGAAAAGTCGAAGGAGAAGGATGGCTTGGTATTGATTCAATTATTCAGCGTTATTGGGTACTTGGAAATGACCGCCAACGTCGTAGTGGTTTTGAAACTTTACTCCACTTAGATCAATATCGATATTACTCCAGTAGTGGCGTTTTAATAGGTCCTTCTTTGATTAGTGCTATGGAAGCAACTATAGAGCGTGAGCGAGAGTAGTTAATCTTACTAAAATTTATAAAATTCCTTCAATCAATCTAATGGCTATATTTGTCTAGAAAGTTTATGATATTTGAAAAATTAGTTGACGCCCCATCATCCCCAAATCTGTTTCATTAGTTTGAAATAGAGTTAGAGAAGGAGGTCGCCCCTAGGACAACTTCTGAGTTAATCAAAATTAGGGTTAGATTCTAATCCCCAATTATGCTTTAAAAATTGTTGGTAAAGAGTTTCCCTTACCAACATTTGTTCATATAATTCAACTAAGCATTCTTGAGCTTGTTGTAAATTCATCTGCCGCACCTGAGTCTCAAAAGACCGAACGCTAAATTGCTTCTCTAGTGGCAGTTCCATAGGTTGATCCATAGTTTAACTCCTTTAATACTAACAATGACCTACTGACCATGCTTCCTTGTTGCATCAGTAAATGTAGATCCAAAAAATTCATACCAATTCCATGAACTTAGGCTACATTACTTATCTTCTACCAGCTTATATGATTTCATTCTTGAGATACGATATGTAGCCATATTTGAGGAAATTAGTATAACTTGAATAAATCCAGATATGTATTACTGGACGAGAGCGATCGCCTAATCTTTTCAGAAATTCTGATAATTAATTATTACTATCGCATTATGTTAAAAAATATAACAAATGTTTGACAAAACTGCCATGATTTTCCTTGCACCACAGATATAAAAATGGCAAATACCAAGCATTATCGTTGCTTGTTAATAAATCTTAGATAAAAATCAAGAGTAAAGATGCTCATTTTGAACAAATTTCTGATAGTAAATAACTGCTGAAAAAACAGAGCAAAAAGCTCAAACAACTCGACTTATATAGAGATTTATTTCTCAAGAGGTGCTCAAAATTAGAAGATAGGTAGTATGCTGAATCAGTAACTATTACTACTAGAATTCTAAAAAATGTTTTATAAAAAATCGAAGTACAGCTTATTGGCCATAACTGCAATACTGACCATACTCAGCACCACTCAAGCTGACGCTTCTTCTTTTCAAGCAACTCCTAAACAACCCCAATCAACTAACACTACAATTATTGCTCTGAACCAAGAAGCCAAAGCAGAATTTGAGCGTGGCGTAAAACTATACAAAGAAGGAGACCTCAAATCAGCAGAAGTAGCATTTCGCAAAGCTATTGAACTCGACTCAGAATTTGCCGAAGCTTATGCTAACCTGGGCAGTCTTTTGGCCAATCAAAATAATTTACCAGAAGCAATATCCCAATTTGAAAATGCTGTTCGCCTCAGACCAGAGCTAGCAGTGCTTCATTATCAATTAGGGGTAGCTTTGTATTTGGAGAATAAACGACCCGAAGCATTAGTATCTCTCAGCAAAGCTAGAGACTTATTACAAGAACAAGGTAAAACGGAAGATGCAGAAAAAGTTGAGAAAGCAATAGAAAGGATTCAAGCAGAATCTTAATTGCTTTTGCAATACTATAATTTCAGACAATTATTTTACGGAGATAGATATAGAAGAGATTTTTTAGCTTTTTGATAAAAATGAAAGTGGTCTTGAACAGCTTGATATCATCTTTTCATTAATTGATAATGGATAATTACCTCTGGTTAAAACCGTTACGGAATTGAATATAAGAAAATCACAATTTCTTTTCTTGGTCGATTGGATATGGCTAGGTTCGTAGTGCATCCAAGGACTGCTTTTTCTCCTTAAAAGGAGAAGCTTTAAACCTTTGTGGATTAATTATCAATTATCTATTGGTAAAATTTTCTACTTACTGCAAACCAGATTTTTTAGAGCATTGACTTAATCAAAAAATAACGATATAATACGTTAAAAAGCACACTATTAGACAGAATGTATTTGCTGCGCATATAAAACACACATACATGAAATCCATCAGAACCAAACTGAAACTTAATAACAAACAGAAAACCCTGATGGCTGAACACGTGGGCTATAGCAGATGGTGTTATAACTGGGGCTTAAGCTTATGGAATGA
>NZ_JAAHGT010000402.1 GCF_010672385.1 Okeania sp. SIO2F4 | reverse complement strand
GGCATTTCTTGATAGTCTGCTTGAGTAGAAAGTGTTTTTTGTAGGTCATAGTAGGATAGATTTTTCTTGTCAAATATCCAAGACTGACGAACTAAATAATTAGCATGAGTTTAAGAGATTTTTCGACTGGCCAAAGCTGCTTGTTGCTGAGTATTTGAATAAATTCTGTACTTGTAAGCCTTAAACATTTATCGCTTTTCAACTACTCTGATAAAACTGTAACATCAAAATGTAAATTTTGTCTGGTTGGACCAAGCAAAATTTAGTTGAGGGGCCTATGTATCCACACACCAAATCACAGATTATGGTGTTGGACTTATAGCCCCTTAAACTCCCCCTTGTTAAAATTCAACTGATAATTAACTTTAATCCTTCTCCCCCCTTGTTAAAATTCAACTGATAATTAACTTTAATTCCTTAAACATGAGAATACTTGCCCTTGTCCCTGGTGGAATAGGCGACCAAATTTTATTCTTTCCTACTCTGGATGACCTTAAACAATCCTATCCAGAATCTCAAATTGACGTAATTGTAGAGCCTCGCTCTAAGGGTGCATACCGAGTTTGCAAGTCCGTCCGGGATGTCCTAACCTACGACTTTAAAGATGCCAATAGTCTCGCCGACTGGGGCAACCTGCTAGGTATTATGCGCGATCGCGAATACGAAGCCGTAATTTCCCTGGGACAACGTTGGACAGTTGGTCTATTATTATGGTTAACAGGAATTCCTAAACGGGTAGGTTATGCAGGTAATGGAGCAATATTCCTCTCCGATCCTATACCCCTGAAAACTGAACAATATGCAGCTCAGATGTACCATGATTTGTTGCAGGGGATGAACATTACCACCCCTTTCAAAGGAATATCAATTAATGTCCTCAAAGCAGATATTGATTGGGCCGAAGCTGAACAGCAAAGATTAGGAGTTGCAGAAAGTGGTTATATCCTGGTTCATGGTGGATCTAGTCAAATAGCTCAAGTTAAAGGTATCGATAAAATTTATCCTACTAATTACTGGCTGGAGATTATTTCAGAACTGCAACAGAAACAACCTAACTTGCCAGTAGTAGTAGTCAAAGGTCCAGAAGATGCACCATGGGTCAACGAAATTAGAGAATCTTCTTCAGATGTAAAAATAGTCATGCCTGGGGATGTGGGTAAATTAGCTGCTATTATCGCTGGAGCTAATTTAATTTTATGTACTGATAGTGCGCCAATGCACTTGGCAGTTGCAGTTGGGACATATACCATTGCTCTATTTGGTCCAACGGAACCAGAAAAATTATTACCCAAGAGCGATCGGGTAATTGCAGTTAAATCTCCTACAGGGAAAATGGCGGATATTTCACCCCAGGAAGTCCTACAGAAAATTTGGGGCGGAGAGGGTTGAACAATGGAATAGGGGAATAGGTAATAGGGGGAAATATTCTTGAGTCTCTATTCCCTCTTACAGAAATAGAGGCAAGAGGCAAGAGGTAAAAACTTTTGGCGCATGGTGGCCCTCACAATAAATATGTGAGGCTTTTGCGCCAGCAAAAATGGTTGTCGCAAATATAATGCAGCCTAAGCATAGCTTAGGATAACTAGAAAACTTCAAAGCTTTCCTGCTACAGGAAAATCAAAAGTAATCTCTGAGAGGACTTACACAGGGGTACTATATATAGAGTGCAAAAACTAAATTGCTATAGTTTTTGACACTACATACATCCTCTGTGCCTAATTCCTATCTGACTGAATTTTCGGTCCAAGCATAGCTTAGGATAACTAGAAAACTTTAAAGCTTTCCTGCTACAAGAAAATCAAAAGTAATCTCTGAGAGGACTTACACAGGGGTACTATATATAGAGTGCAAAAACTAAATCGCTATAGTTTTTGACACTACATACATCCTCTGTGCCTAATTCCTATCTGACTGAATTTTCAGTCCAAGCATAGCTTAGGATAACTAGAAAACTTTAAAGCTTTCCTGCTACAAGAAAATCAAAAGTAATCTCTGAGAGGACTTACACAGGGGTACTATATATAGAGTGCAAAAACTAAATCGCTATAGTTTTTGACACTACATACATCCTCTGTGCCTAATTCCTATCTGACTGAATTTTCGGTCCAAGCATAGCTTAGGATAACTAGAAAACTTTAAAGCTTTCCTGCTACAGGAAAATCAAAAGTAATCTCTGAGAGGACTTACACAGGGGTACTATATATAGAGTGCAAAAACTAGATCGTTATAGTTTTTGACACTACATACATCCTCTGTGCCTAATTCCTATCTGACTGAATTTTCGGTGCGTAAGTACTCCGCAAATAGCATTTAGTAATATTCCTGCTCTAAATGCCTAGTACCGCTACGCGGAAGTCATGCATCGAGTGCGTAATTCTGAGGATACCTCAGAATGTAAGACGCACTCAAGACAGTCAAAACTATTGATTAGTAAGGCTTTTATAATTTTGTAACAGGTCAGTTATTTCCGCCATTTTGCACCAGTGCTAACTGCTGAGTTCTGCTTCAAAAACCCCCACTGCTATAGTATCCTTCTTGTCTATTGCCTTTAGTCTGGGATTGATACAAAAAATTCCTCTGTCAAATCATACCCCAACATTTGAGACATGGACATTAATCTAGACTGACTAGAAATACCCTTTTGATATAACCACCGTCTCAAAACAAAAATTTTGTGCATCAGAAATATTTCCAAGGCTTCTGGATTATATTGGATACCTTCAGTCCGATGAAATTGGTGGGGTACAAGCATTGCAGTATAACGAGCCAACTCCCCCTCCTTCCAGTTGAGCAAAAATGGCAGCCAAGGATAACGACTGTCTAAACGGATAAACCATAAACGCACTTCTGGAATTTCTGAAAGTTCCCTTGGATCTTGGGGGTCTTGCTGATAGTTAATGGCAAAATTGAGCTGCTGTTCAGAAGAGGCGATCGCCTCTTCTTGCAGCAGTTGAGAGATTATATTTTCAACTGGAGATAAATCCAAGTTATGGATGTGTTCAGTATTCAGGGCGATCGTAATTGTCATCCTAGCTGTAGATAATTTTGACATCTTCCCGACGGTGCGCTTGGGCGACACCGGGGGGTTCCTAAATATCACTATTTAGTTTTCTGCTGCCTCTTGCAGAGGAGCTGGGAAAATATCTGTCAATTTTGATTAATTTACGACCATAGCATATCTGGAAGCTCTTTCAAAAGAGAGAATTATTGAATGTATTGAACCTGCTGATGGTAACTTATACAGAAATATAACTGAACCCCACTCTCATATAAACTGCTTAGATACAAGACAAATTATGGATGTTTATGTACAATTACCCTCAGATTTGCTGGAGAAAATTGAAACACAAACACCTAATTAAAATTACTGAATTTTATGGTCAGTTCTGCCAATATTAGGCACAATAACGGTAAAAAATTAGAGATAAATAGTTTTTTTACCGAGCAGTATAACAGAATCATCTATTAAATCTAATCAGTGATACAATTAAGCATAATTTATAATAAACATCTACCATAGTAGAGCAAAAAAAATTCCAATAGTTTTGGCTGAAAAAAATTTAACTGAATTATTTGAAGATTATCCAATAGTCAAAAAAATGACTTTCTAAAATATAGGTGAATTTGCTAAACTAACTAGTTTTGACTTGAACTAGCTAACCCTTAACCTGTAAACCTCCCTGGTCATGCTTGAGCAAAAACCCAAGTTTAAATTTTCCTTCGGAGGCATTAAAAGCATTCTAGGTGATGGAAAAGGCAAAAAAAATTAGTTCAGCAAATTATTCTCACCTGCTGAAAAATTATTACCATTAGCGGAGTAAATTTCGTTATGTCATTAGAAAATTCACAATCAAAAAACTTGGAGGCAAGTTCCCATACAACCTCTAGAAATGCAGCCAACGGCTACAGTAGTAATTCCCTAGTACAAATAGAAGCAGTAAATACGACCTTACAAGCTTTAGAGCAAGAGGAAAAAAATAGCTCAGAAGTTGAACCAGAAGAAAATTCCCAAAAATCAATAGAAACTCCACCAAAAAAAGGCAAAAAAAATTATTGGGGATGGCAACTAATTTGGTGGAGTATTGCAGCTAGCTTTGGAATTACAGGTGGTGCAGCACTGATGTGGTTATTGGTTAACCCACCCCAACCCAACTGTGAACAAATTTCTCCATTATCAGCAGATGGAAAACGACTTTATTGTGCCCACCAAGCTGCTGAGTCACGAGACCTAGAACAGTTGGAAAAAGCCTTAGCTTTAGTACAAAGTTGGCCAGAAGAACATCCGCTCTATCAACTAGGTCAACAAATGACAGGAGAATGGACTAAGTTAATTATCTCCGTTGCTTATCAAAAGATTAGAGAGGGTAATTTACAGGTAGCTCTGGAGACAGTAGCAAAAATTCCTAAAAACAGTCCAGCTTACCCCAGGGTAGAAGAGGCAGTAGCAGGTTGGAAAAAACAATGGGCAGAAGGTCAATCTCTTTATGATAAGGCTCAAGCAGCTCTCAAAGCTATGGATTGGAATAAAACCTCTGCTTACTCCCTGGCCATGTCAAAATTAGATAATGTTCATTGGCACACTACTAAATATAGAGAATTATTAGAGCGCATCATCTTGGAAAAAAAGGGTTGGCAAATCTTGAAAGATGCTCGTTATTTGATATATAGAAAAACAGCAGACGAATATGGAGAAGCGATCGCTTTAGCCAAAAAAATAGACCCTAGTCTCTACATTCGAGAAAAAGCGGAACAAGATATTCAAAAGTGGGGTCGTACTTTAATCGAAATTGCCACTAAACGTATAGAAGCAAAAGACTTAAAAGGAGCAATAACAGCTATTGAATATATTCCTTCAGAGCATAAACTGAAAAAAGAAGCTGAAGACTTAATATTACTAGGTCATTCTCAAGCAGCAACTTGGAACAAGTCTATGGGAGGGTCTCAAATTGCCAATATGGTAGCCTTGATGGAAGGAAAAGCAGCAGCAGCTAAGATTACTTCAGCTAGCCCATATTATCAACAAGCTCAAACTCAAATTAAGCAGCTCCAACAACAGTTAGACAACTTAACTCATATTCAGCTAGCCAACGCAATGGCTGGTTTGGGTCAACCAGCAGCATTACAATTGGCCATAGACCAAGCTCAAATGGTTGGTCTTAAACAACCAAGGCGAATCCAAGCTCAAACTTTGATTGCTAAGTGGCGCAAAGATATTCTCAAGATAGAAGACCGACCTTATGTGGCTTTAGCTAAACAATTAGCAAAGCAAGAGACTGTTGATAGTTATAATTTAGCGATTAAACAAGCTGGTTATGTTGCCTTGGAGCGTCCACTGAGAATAGAAGCTCAAACATTAATAGCTGAGTGGAATAAACGAGTACAAATTATTGAAGATTCACCATTCTTAGCAGAAGCTAGAGCTTTAGCAAAAGAAGGAAAACTTGGCAAAGCTATTGATGTTGCATATGAGATTGAAAAGGGTCGTGCTTTGTATGAGGAAGCTCAGGATGAAATTTATAAATGGAATACAGAGTTACAAATTGCCCAAGATCGGCCAATTCTTAATCAAGCTTATGGCCTAGCCAAGCAAGGTAGTCTGACTGCTGCTATTAATACAGCTTCTCAAATTGGTTATGGACGTGCTCTGTATTATGAAGCTCAAAATTCTATATCTCGTTGGGTATCTGAACGAGATGCGATATGGGCAGCACAACAAGCTGAGGAAGCTCGGAGACAGCGAGAATATCAACGAGCACGAGAGCGACAATATTATTCGCCAGCTCCACGGAGGTCTTATTCTCCTGCTCCTAGTCGCCAATATTATTCGCCAGCTCCACGGAGGTCTTATTCTCCTGCCCCCAGTCCTCAATATTATTCGCCAGCTCCACGGAGGTCTTATTCTCCTGCCCCCAGTCCTCAATATTATTCACCAGCTCCACAGAGGTCTTATTCTCCTGCCCCAGCTCCTGCTCCAGCTCCAGCTCCCAGTTCGGATGCCTATTTACTTCAAGAATAATCAATCAGTTAATATGGAAGATTTAATTGAGACATTGAGGAAATTTTGAATTTAACATTCATTGGTTATTATATTGTAAGCATTTAGCTCTTAGCGGTCAGCTCTCAGCTTTTTAATAAATGAAGCAAGTATTCGTTTAACTTCTACTACATTTTTAACCACAGAGTTAAAGTACAAGAACGACGAACTTGAGTTGTCAATCTATACAATTGTATAGCGGGAAATGTAGATGTATCTCGGAATCTAATAGCCGATAATGCAGTTCCTCTGTAAGAGGCTAGCTGACCTCTGAATGCTTACATTATATTCTTAAAATATCTCAACCAAAAACCAATTTATGAATAGTGAATCAGCATTAAAATTGCTGCTCATTGATAATGACCCTATCTTTCGGATGGGGTTAAAATTTTCCTGTGAGCAGTTTCCTGACTTAGAAATAGTATTTGAGACAGAAGTAGGGGCAGATGCCTTAAAAAATATTCAAAATTTTATCGCAGAAGATAATAATTTTTTGGTGATTTTAGACATAGAAACCAATAATTTGATTCCTCAAACTACAGAGGAAATTACAGTCTCTGGAATCGACTTTTGTCAACAGCTTAAAACTTCTTACCCTCAGTTACCAATATTATTATTGACATCCTTACAAGATACTTTATTATTGACATTATTACGAGACTTAGGTGTCAATGGTTATTGCCTAAAGGGAATCAGTATTTCTGAGTTAGTAATTATTCTTAGACAAATAGCAAATGGTCAGTCTTATTGGGTAAATATTTCTGGGGTTGAAACTATACAAGAAAAATCCGCTCGACCAACAAATTTAGGTTTAAGAGTTCAAACAAAAAAATTTTTCAATAATCTTCTTGATAATGTCTGTAAGTCTGGGGTAAAACAAATAGATTCTTCTCTCTCGGAAGTAACATCTCAACTCAATGAAAGAGTAAAAAATTTAGATAGAAATAATTTAAATTCTCTACTCAATGTGGCAATAACTTCTGGGCAACGCCGAGAATTACTAACAGCTAGATGGATACTTAGTCATTTGTCACCTAAGTCGGTTAATGCCCAGAAGCAGCAGCAAGCAACAGATGTAAATGGAGATAATTTTGTCTATTCAAACTTGAGAAATATGACAGAATTACCAACACAAAAAATTATTAATTCTGTTAACAATGATGAGCAAGTTGTACTGAGAATAAATTCAGAATTTGTTTCTCCCACCACCACTGAAGCAATGAATTTACAAACAGCTTTATTTGAGTCAACAATAGCAAAATTAAATTCTAATTTAATTAACCTCAGTGGACTACCAATGGAAATTGATATATTACGAGGTTCTAAGAAGCAAGAACTAATTTATATAGCTTTATGTAAATTTGAAGATATTCTCGATGAACTGCGTACTGCTTCTATTCTGATGGAAGAAATTCCCAAACAAAGATATGAGATTGTACAGAATTTGTGGGAATTTACGACCAAATTTTTTGTTGGTGAATACTATCAACTAGAAATTAGTAATGGTATGGGAATTGTTAATGCTTTTGCCGAAGAAATTAAAGTAGAAGTAATGCCAGTTTTATTAAATGATGCTGATAATGTGCATAAGTTTATTCTTGATAAAATTCCTTTAGTTGAAGAGTTAATATCCTACTTATTATTTCAAGTTCCTTTAGTAGTTGATAATGTATCTTTTGCGGTAGGTACTCCTGAAGCTATGGAACGCTCTGAAGCGTTACTCCAAAATTTATTAATTTCAATTGCTAATGCTGTGATTCAGCCTTTATTAAATAATTTTGCAGATGTAGAAGAAATTAAAGAAGATTTTTATAGTCGGCAGTTATTATCAACACGAGATATTGAAAAGTTCCGTAATCGCTTATCCTGGAAATATCGCATAGAAGAATATATTGAAGAACCAAAAGAAATTTTTGAGAGTAACTTTTCCTTATTTGTATTGAATGAACGTGGCATCAAAAAAATATCTATTTATTCACCCCGTAGACATGAATTAGCAAAACTTTCAGGAATTCCATTGACAGTAACATTACTTTTAGAAACTCGTGATGCAATAGCTCCTGGTATTCGGGCAACTGTTTCTTTTATTGGCAGTGGAGTTGTGTATTTACTAACTCAAGTAATTGGGCGTGGTATAGGTTTAATTGGCAGAGGTATTATTCAGGGTGTGGGTAGTTCTTTTCAAGATGCTAAATTTGGTAGAAATAATAATATGGGAGAAGCAAGAAAAAGTCAGCAAGGAAGTAGAAGACAGAAAGGAAGTATTTAGGATAATGAATAATGAATAATTAATAATGAATAATTAATGATTACTTTTGGTTAAAACCAAGAGTATTGC
>NZ_JAAHGT010000401.1 GCF_010672385.1 Okeania sp. SIO2F4 | reverse complement strand
CTTTTATTAATTTTTATTTGTAATTACCAACCCTTTTTGATCGGATTTTTAACTGTTTTGCCAGTTATTTGAATAAATAATCAAGCTACTGTGTGGCGCGATACTGCGCTCCGCAACGCTCCGCGAACGCACCACACCCCCATCTATTCTCAATAATAGTGGGATTTTAGTTGAACTATTCTTCAGCTTATTTGATAAGTCCACCTCTATATATAGCTTTCAGCTACCTTGTCACCCCGTGAGGCTCTGCAGTTACTAAAGAATTACAATCCGTTCAAAATCCGATCTTATTATCACATGATGAACTATTGTTATCAATAAAACAATTTGTGGGTAAAGTAGAAGGTAATGATACTTATGAAAATTATGCTAAACGGTTTTTAACTTATACAAAATTACCCCTAAAATACCACTGTTTTAAAGATACTTTGTATGAGTACCTAATTACATATTTTGATGTTGAATCTCATCAGATTCGAGTTAAGTTTAAGGAGAAACTATACAACTATTTACAAACTGTTATGTCTGATAGTGATGATGAGCTATTGAATGAATTTTTAATGATCGAGACTTGCCATAAATTATTAAATTTTTTAATTTTGCATAATGAAAAGCAACCAGAACATTTCTTCTTTATTAATCTGATTGGTAATTTAGGACCTATAAGAACAATAGGACTACTACTAAAAATTATATTAGTTTGTCAACAAGTTAGACCAAGCTTAGAGAAACGATTTGCAATTTTGTTTAATCATTACAAATTTTCTACACAAAAAAAAGCTCAATGGTTAGTTAAAGCATTGGAGAATATGCAAATAGCCCTCAGTACAAATTTTGGTACAGTCGATCTTTCTTTCATTCATTAGCAGGATTTTAGTAAACGGATACAAATTTTTCGCCTATATTTTGGGCAATTAATTTCCATTTCTTTTTTTGGCGATGCTCCCTTATTTAACAAGGGTTTTGAGGTGCTTGTCACCTAGTGAGCTGATTAATTTTATTAATAAACCACATTGGCATTAACCCTATCCATTTTTCTTGAATCACCCCATCTTCCAAAAGAACCGCCGTAGGTACTACCTCTATCTTCAATTTTCTATACAGTCTTTTATCCACTGCCACAACGGGAAAATTCAAAAAATATCTATCTACAAAATCTTGCCCTGCTTGGATATTTTCAGTATCTATTAATCCCACTATTGCTGGTAAATCATCTTGCCATTGTACCAATTTCAACACACCTAACCAATGTTTACATTGAGAACATTCAGGACTCATAAAAACCACAATTACAGACCCAGACATTAACGATTTTGAATCTTGTCCTAGCCATTCTATTTGCCACATTCGGTTTTCTTGTAATGGGGTAAAATCAATATAAGGACGACCATTTTCTTGCATATATTCTAGGGAACCAGCAGCCAAAGTATAGCTAGTGATAAAAGTTATTAATACCACCAGCCATTGCCACAAAACAGTAGGCTGATATTTACCAAAAAATTCAGCGAATATTAACAGAAAAATATAAATAGCATTTAGGATTAAGCTTTGGGTAGGAGTAATTTCTAACCAACCGTTATAACAACCACAATCTTCTGTTTTACCAGTTGATGTACCCCAGTAAGTAAGCATTGATAAACCAAATAATAATAAAATACTTACAGGTATTATTAAAGTTAAAAAAACTCCTAAGATTAAAGCAACTCCTAACGCTGATTCAATCGCAGTAAATGTTAAAGCAACAGGTCTAATTAATTTAGGACTTACTAAATTAAGTTTGGCAATATGTTGGTTGAATTTCCAAGGTTCTATAACTTTAGCAATACCAGTCAAGAGAAAAATACTACCCACTATATTTGAAGCTGTAGAAGCTAAGATAAATAACATCATATCAGTTATCAGTTATCATTATTTTTTTATCAAATAACTCAGCCATAGTATAAGATTACTGCCATTTTACCAGTAAAGTAATGGTGTTCCTTAAAACTTATAATTCTGTACCTCACCAATATGAAAATTGCTATAATTAATTATAAGGTCAGCATTCAGCTATTAGGTGTTAGCTCTTAGCAATAATTATCTAATACAAAAGCAATAGCTGATAGATGAGGGATGAATGCTTATTATAAAAATAGTTTGGAGTGAAACAGCAATCAAAAATTATGTCTACATCTCCAACAAAAGTAAATAGGGTTTGCTGAAAAAATCTTTTTAAGGAGTAGAGGAGTAGGGGAGTAGGGGAGTAGGGAACTAGAGGAGTAATTTTGTTGCCCTTGTCTATCGAAAATGCTAACTTTTTGAGCGTTTTCAACTGAAACAGCTGCACTCTTTTAGACCATAAAAAAGCTCAAACCTTTATATGTGAATCCTTTAATATTTAATCGGTAAGCCCTAAATATTGAATCACCATCAAAAATAGTCAGAAAATTAGAGTGAAAATTTGGAAGTACCAACTCCTAATATTAGTCATATAATCACAGAAGATGATACACCTGTGGATAACCTAATTTATGAAAAACAACAGTGACTATTAATCTCTACTCTCTATAGTTATTTCCAGACAGATACACCATTTTTAGCTACTGCTAATATCGGATTTATTATGGTCTGAAACAGCCACCCCTTGTACCAGATATTCTCCTAATTTTAGAAGTATAAGTTCCTGAAGATTGAAGTCAAAAAAAGAATCTTTCCTATTTTGTTTGGGAGTTTGGCAAATCTCCAGAGCTAGCAATTGAAATTATTTCTAATAAAATCGGAAATGAACTAGGTAGTAAGTTAGAAGATTATCAAAATAATTAGGTCTAAAACCCCGCGTTTTAAGGCTAAATATTTTTGGAGGCTTGCTCAAATCCCTGTTACAAAAATAACTTTTGTACGTCGCAAATTCGACGGATCTCCTACCTGAATTATGACTTCGTTAAGCCCGTGCTATAGTAGCTTCTTATATAGTTTTTGACCCACTTCATCAATTAGGTGAATCTATACTACGAATCTATCATTTACAGGGAAAAAATTATATTCTTTTAGATAATTTACTTTTGTCATAAGTAGGGTTAGGATTAACAATTTGGTCTGGCAAATTTGAGGGTAAAGAATATAATTGGCTGCGATGATGCGATAAATCAGGTAGGATTTTATTAACAGGAGACGAACAGGCACAAAAGGAACGGCAAAGAGCACAACAGGAAAGAGAATTGATAGTTATAGCAGTTTTCATTAACTATAGAATACAAAGATTTTGGCTTAAAGGCAGAAGACAGAAGGCAGGTGGCAGAAGTTTTGTAGTCTACCTTTGTGAAAAGCGCTATAATTCAACTATTGCGCAACAGTTTTTAGATTTTAGATAAAGTAGCTTGGTGGGGATAGAACTCCCTTCCCCTTCGCGATTGCCCTGTTGTAGATTGATAATTAATTTAACTATTGCGCAACAGTTTTTAGATTTTAGATAAAGTAGCTTGGTAGGGATAGAACTCCCTTCCCCTTCGCGATTGCCCTGTTGTAGATTGATAATTAATTTAACTGTTGCGCAACAGTTTTTAGATTTTAGATAAAGTAGCTTGGTAGGGATAGAACTCCCTTCCCCTTCGCGATTGCCCTGTTGTAGATTGATAATTAATTTAACTGTTGCGCAACAGTTTTTAGATTTTAGATAAAGTAGCTTGGTAGGGATAGAACTCCCTTCCCCTTCGCGATCGCCGTGTTGTAGATTGGTAATTATAGGAGTTCTCATTAACATAGAATACGGAGATTTTGGCTTAAAGGCAGAAAGCAAAAAGCAGGTGGCAGAAGTTTTGTAGTCTACCTTTGTGAAAAGCGCTATAATTCAACTATTGCGCAATAGTTTTTAGATCTGGATTTACGCAAATGTACTATATATAGAGTTCAAAAACTGTAACGTTATGGTTTTTAACGCTATATATGTGGTATCTGCCTAAGTCCTATAGATTTTAGATAAAGTAGCTTGATGGCGATAGAACTTGGTTCCCCTTAGCGATCGCCTAAATTCATTTGATTAAAGTAGGGGTTTGGTTACCAAACCGATACAGAGGAGTAATACCAATTACCATCTATTAATGCTATGGTTCAGCTATATTTCAAGACCTCAATAGTTAGCAAGATTTAAAATCTGTTTTCGACAGTTATTAGTTGATTAATAATTATTTTTCCTACTTTTAACATCTCCCGTAGGGACGTTGTATGCAAGGTCCCTACCAAGCCATACATAGCATTCTTTTTCAGAAATGGTATAACTATATTTATTTCACCAAAATAGCTGCATCTTCTTATCTATTCCCTATTCCCTACTCCCTACTCCCTACTCCCTACTCCCTACTCCCTAATACTAATTTTAATTATTTTCTGTTTGCTTTTTTAACTGTTGAAGCAGTTGTTCAAATTCTTGTTTAGATTTACCATATTCTACCCAATTATCTTCTCGTCTTGCTGCTTCAGCTTGACCATAAATTTCTACTATTGCATTAATCAACTCAGAAATATTTTCTGTTTCTGACGTTTTTTCCGTAACTTGAATTTCTTGTTTTTCTACTTCCCCACCAAAAATTGCTGCTAAAGATTGATTCAGAGTTTCTGCCATTACAACTTCTTTGTCATAAGCAACTATTACCCTTTTTAATTCTGGTAATTCTCCCTGTTCAGCTCTGAGGTAAATTGGTTCTACATACATTAATGATTCTTCTATGGGAATTACTAATAAATCTCCACGAATTACCTTTGAACCTTTTTGACTCCATAGAGTTAATTGTTGGGATATTTGAGGATTTTGGTCGATGCGAGCTTCGATTTGACTAGGACCATAAACTAATTTTTGTTTGGGGAATTCATATAATAATAATTTGCCGTAATTTTCTCCATCTGATTGTGCTGCCATCCAGGCAATCATATTATCTTTATTGACTGGAGTAAATGGCAAAATTAAAACAAATTCCTCTCGGTTTTGTTCTGGCAACCGCATGATTAAATAGTAGGGTTCCATTAATTGTTTATTCTCTTCATAAATTTCTGTGGGAAACCGCCATAAATCTTCTTGATTGTAAAATAATTGTGGCTCGCTCATGTGGTATGACAAATACATTTGAGCCTGAATTTTAAATAGGTCTAAGGGATAACGAAAATGTGCTTTAACATTGGCTGGAATTTCTGATTTTGCTGTGAATAATTGAGGAAATATTTTGCGGTAAGTATTCAGTACAGGGTCATTTTCATCTACTACAAAAAAATTCATTGTGCCGTTGTAGGCATCAATCATAACTTTCACAGAATTCCGAATATAATTAACATTTCCCCTAGCTATCCGCTCAATATTACCTCTATTTAATATTGCTCTGGCATTATTACTCAAATAAAGTGGTTCTGAATAGGGATAGCGATCGCTGACTGTATAAGCATCTAATATCCATTGCATTTTTCCGTCAATCAGGGCAATATAAGGGTCATTATCAAATCTTAAAAAGGGTGCAACTTGTTCTACTCTTTCTTTGATATTTCGATAGTAATGAATTTTTGAATTGTCAGTAAAGTAGCCAGAAATTAAAATATTAATGCTGCTTAAATCATAGGCATAGGCAAGTTTTCGCCACAAAGAATTGATTGGTACTCCCCCCGTACCACTATAGAAAGTAAAAGCATTTTCACCACTCCGGGGATAATCAAATTCTTCGGTACTCATGCCCGTAAAAATATGAGTATCGGTTTTTTCTCCATAGTAAATAGCTGGTTCCTCCACCTGAAGATTTACCTGAGAAACTGGCGGAATATCTTTGATAAATAATACAGGTAAACCATCTGGCTTCACTTCATTTACGGGATTCATTACCAACCCATAACCATGAGTATATTTTAAATGTTTATTTACCCAAGTTTGTGCTTTTATAGGAACTTGAGAATAAACCATTTCCCTAGGAGAGAGCATTACTTGTCTGTAATTTTCATCAATAGTGTAACGGTCAACATCTACATCATTAAACCGATAATAAAGTCGAATTTCTTGGAGTTGACGATAGGTGCTGAGTAGAGGTCGATAATCCCAAAGTCTAATATTACGAACCGTAGCTTGATTCTTTTCTAATGTTTGACTATCTAATTCTGATTTAGCTGGAAAACTTTTGGTTTCTACATCATCTAAACCATAAGCTTCACGAGTAAATTTAATATTATTTGCTATGTAGGGTTTTTCCTTTTGCAGTTCGTTAGGATTGACTATAAATTTCTGCTGAAACTCAGGATATAAAACATTGAATAATCCCAAGATAACTATATAAATAACCATTCCATAAGTCGGCCAGAGAATGTTATTTTTCCAGATAGAAAGTACACAAACTACTGCTAATGATAATGCCATTATTGCCATAACCCAATAGGCAAGAAGTTTAGCGTGAACATCTGTATACCCAGCCCCAAAAAATACTCCATTAGAGTCAAAAAGTAATTCATAACGTTCCAACCAAAATCCTACTGCAACTAAAATCGTAATTCCAGCCACTAGCAGACTAATATGAGTTTTAATTGAACCTGTTAAGAAATTTTGCCATCTTCGTTGATTGGTAAATTTACCCTTCAAAGCATAAACTACAATAGCAATAATTAACCCACCAACAAGTAGGGCAAATAACCAATCTTTAATTCCTTCATATAAGGGTAATCTAAATAAATAAAAGCCTATATCACTTTGATAAATTGGGTCTTGAATCTCAAAATATACAGCATTTAAGAACTTCAAAAAAATCTCCCAAGCTGGAGATGTAGTTGTTGCTGCACTTAAAGATATCAGCAGAATATTTACAATTACAATTACTTTAGTGAAAATATTACTATAGGGTGCTAATTCAGTTCCTCTCCAAAAGCGAAATGAGCGATCGCTTGTCAACTTTTCAGCTATCCAATAATTACCCCAAAGAAACAAACAGTAAATAAAAAATGTACCCAACCACAGAAATATTTGTCAACTTAATCTTGTCCAGAAAACATCAGCAAAATCAACAGCATTAAACCACCATACTTCAGTTAATAAATGAACTAAAGTTCGAGAAAGGGAAACAACAACTAAAAGAATTAAACCAAATGCAATTATTATGGAATTTTGTATTTTCATAATTCCTCATTGTTTTGTATTAAGGAGTCTATTATACCAATTTTATAAATGTTTTGTACAAATATTTTGGGTGATTTTTTATAAGTCAGGAGTCAGGAGTCAGAATAAATAGTTTAAATATCATTTATTATGGTTAATCTCTTTTTTTGCTTAAATGGATATATGACGTAAATTATTTAACCCTCCTTATTATTCGCAACATTATTTTTTCAAAATGGTATTATACTAAATCAGGTTTAGATAGAAGCTTTATGATAAAGGTTCTGATAAAAGTAGGGGTTGGCAAACCAAACCTCTACAGAAGACTAGCTATATTTTCACTTCCAATTTCAGCTCCCTTTCAAAAAATAGCTATATCCTCTTATCTCTTCCCATTCAATATTCAAAGATATTTCCTCACCGGACTGATTCAATATTCAAAGATATTTCCTCACCAAACTGAGTATAGAAGTTGAAATACCTCCATCACTTCAAATTTCACTGCCGATAAAAGTAGGAGTTGGCAAACCAAACCTCTACAGAAGACTAGCTATATTTTCATCTCCAATTTCAGCTCCCTTTCAAAAAATAGCTATATCCTCTTATCTCTTCCCATTAAATATTCAAAAATATTTCCTCACCGGACTGAGTATAGAAGTTGAAATACCTCCATCAATTCCAATTTCACTACCGATAAAACTAGGAGTTGGCAGACCAAACCACTACAGAAAACTAGCTATATTTCACTTCCAATTTCAGCTCCCTTTCAAAAAATAACTGCATCTTCTTATCTCTTCAAATTCAATATTCAAAGGTATTTCCTCACCAGACTGAGTATGAAAGTTTTAATACCTCCATCAATGGAAATTTCACCACCGATAAAAGTAGAGGTTTAGTCACAAAACCCCTACAGAAGACTAACTATATTTTCATTTCCAATTTCAGCTCCCTTTCAAAAAATAGTTACATCTTCTTATCTCTTCCCATTCAATATTCAAAGATATTTCCTCACCAAACTAAGTATAGAAGTTGAAATACCTCCATCAATTCCAATTTCACTACCGATAAAACTAGGAGTTGGCAGACCAAACCCCTACAGAAAACTAGCTATATTTCACTTCCAATTTCAGCTCCCTTTCAAAAAATAGCTATATCCTCTTATCTCTTCCCATTCAATATTCAATGGAAATTTCACCACCGATAAAAGTAGAGGTTTAGTCACAAAACCCCTACAGAAGACTAACTATATTTTCATTTCCAATTTCAGCTCCCTTTCAAAAAATAGTTACATCTTCTTATCTCTTCC